>JAKAZH010000255.1 GCA_021815935.1 Actinomycetes bacterium | reverse complement strand
TTCGTGCCAGGGACGGAGGCTACCGTCGCGACCCGGGCGCCCGATGGCACGCTCACCTTGGATCTCGGTTCGGCGACGATCGCACTCGGGCCTTCTCTCGCTTCGCAACTCTACGTCACCGCCGCCTGACAGGGCTCGGTTAGGCGTGCGGTTCGCTTCGCCTCGTTCTTGGTGCTACAAGCCGTTCGCTGCATCGGGAGCCGGGTCCGCTGGCGGCCTGAACCCCTGGTTGACCCGCTCGGCAACTTCGAGCATCTTCACCCGCTCCTTCATCGCCGTCTTCTGTATCCAAGAAAAAGCATCGTGCTCCTTCCAGCCCAGATCGTCCATCAGGGCCCCCTTGGCTCGATCTACCGCTTTTCGGACGACAACCTGCTCTTCCAGCGATTTTACTTGCTCGTCAAGCGCCTTCATCTCGGCGAACCGGCCGAGGGCCATCTCGATCGCCGGCAGCAACTCGCTTTTCTGGAAAGGCTTCACGAGATAGGCGAGAGCGCCCGCGTCGCGGGCGCGTTCGATCAGGTCCCGCTGGCTGAATGCCGTCAGAATGAGGACGGCACACAGGTGGTCGGCGCTGATTTGCCGGGCGGCCTCCAAACCGTCCATCCCCGGCATCTTGACGTCGAGTATTGCCACGTCGGGCCGGTGTTTGCGAACGAGCTCCACGACCTCGTCCCCGCGGCCTGTCTCCGCCACGACCTCGTAGTGCTCTTCCTCCATGATCTCCTTCAGATCGAGGCGGACTATCGCCTCGTCTTCGGCAAGCACGACTTTTACTGTCACGTGAACTCCTTGGGGTCGCCGTGAAACGGAAATTATTTCGCTGTCAGGAAGCTGGTTGGTCTGGTCCAACCAAGCGGTCGAGCAGATCGTCCTGGGCTGTCTGCAACTCGACCACCTCGGCGGCGACAGCGGACCGGCTTCTCGCCATGGCTTTCGCGTGGCGCTCCGCCTCCGCAAACTCGCGGTAGGCAAGCGGTGTCTCAGACACCATCGATCGGATGCGCGCCTCGTCGGCCGACTCGGCCATCGCCGCCAGCTGCTCGTCGATTACCGCCAGCTCCTCCCGGGCGCGCCTGAGCCGCTGTGCGACGTCGAAAAGCTTCCGTTCGATGAGCACTCTGGACATGTAACCTCAACTCTACTCCAAGGTCCCAAGGTGGTCCCTCCCGCCGGCGTTGCCGGGTCAGGGGCATGCACGGCACGGCGTCGGGGCAGGGCGTCGGGGCAGGGCGTCGGGGCAGGGCGTCGGCCGGGAACCTGATTCGTTCATGCGGATCTCAGCTAGATCGGCCACACTGGATGTGTGCATGTCCTGGTGGTTGACGACGAACCGGCTGTCCGCCAAGCGCTCGACCGAGCGTTGCGCTTTGAAGGCTACAAGACCGAACTGGCCAACGACGGTCCCGGCGCCCTCGCGGCGCACGCAGAGCGCCCGGCCGACGCGATCGTCCTCGATGTCGCCATGCCGAGGATGGACGGCCTGGAGGTCTGCAGACGTCTTCGCTCCGCAGGCGACGCGACACCGGTACTGATGTTGACGGCGCGCGCCGCGGTCAACGACCGCGTCGCGGGGCTCGACGCGGGTGCCGACGACTACCTGGTGAAGCCGTTCGCCCTGGAGGAGCTTCTCGCACGCATTCGGGCGCTCCTGCGCAGGAGCGCCCCAGCCGAAGAGGACCTCCTGCAGTTCAGCGACCTGTCCCTCGACTCAGGAACCAGGGAGGTCCGTAGAGCAGGTCGCCTGATCGAGCTGACGCGCACCGAGTTCCTCCTGTTGGAGCTGCTGTTGCGTAACGCCCGCCAGGTCCTCACTCGTGAGCTGATCTTCGACAGGGTCTGGGGTTACGACTTCGGGGCGAACTCGAATTCGCTCGAGGTCTACATCGGATACCTCCGCCGCAAGACAGAAGCCGAAGGCGAACCTCGCCTTATCCACACGGTTCGCGGCGTCGGATACGTTCTTCGGGAGCCTTCCCAGTCGTGAGCGACGGGTCCGTCAACCCTTACGCGGAACTTCTCGACCCGACCGGGTCGACATCGGACCCTTCAGCGGACGAGGAGAACGCCGGCGTAGTTCCCATTTCGGACGAGGCAGACACCACCTCGTCCTTGTCTGACGGGCAGCCCGGGCCGACGCGCCGGTTCAAGCTGAAGCCGACCGGAGGGTTTCGCCTGCGATTCAGCAAGCTCAGCTTTCGGGCCCGCCTCGGGTCCGCAGTGGCGTTGGCTGTAGGGCTCACCCTGGCGCTGGCAACCCTCGGTTCGTACTACACGGCGAAACATCAACTTTTCACCCAGGCCGACAGGTCACTGCAAAGCGACCTGTCGATCCTGACCTTTTCCCAGGACGGCGTCAACAGCCAGAAGGTGCTCGACGTGATCAGCCGCACGGACGGCGGCTTTGTCCAATACATAACCTCGTCGGGCCAGGTTCTCTACAACAGTCAGGTCGCCACGAATCCGCTCGCGACGCCGCTGCAGCCCGCAAAGGATCAAAAGTCCGTCGCCAGCGCAGGAACCGGCACACTCATAGACACCGTCAACTACCAGGGGTCACCCTATCGGGTGGTCACCGCCGCTGCTCGCGACCCGTTCTTCCCGACGCTGCACATAGCGGTGCAGATAACCCTGCCGCTCCGCTCGATCTACCACACGCTGTCTACTCTGCGGGTGATCCTCTGGTTGGTGACGGTGTGTGGCATAGCTTTGGCGCTCGGGATCGGATACGTCGTCGGGCTTGGCGCGCTCCGGCCGGTCGTTCGGCTCACCAAGGCGGCCGAACACGTCGCCGACACCCAGGATCTGAGAGCGACGATCCCTGTGACGACCGCCGACGAGCTCGGACGGCTCGCTACCGCCTTCAACTCGATGCTCGCGGCGCTCGCCTCGTCACGCCGGCAGCAGGCGCAGCTGATCTCCGACGCCGGACACGAGCTTCGGACCCCGCTCACCAGCCTTCGGACCAACA
>JAKAZH010000254.1 GCA_021815935.1 Actinomycetes bacterium | reverse complement strand
GTATTCGCCGTAGGACATCTCGACGCGCAGGTTCGTTATTCCCGCTTCGATCGGCCGCTCGCTGCTCAACCCGCCCCCTTCGCCGTCACGCTTCGACGATAACCGGATTCGCGGAGCGCGACCCGCGAGAGACGCTGCTCAGCACTTGCGTGGCGACCGCTGCGAGCGTAGCAAGACCGAACGCCTTCACGAGGTTCCCGCTCGGCAGGGTCACGGCCAGGGTGAAAAGTGACGTGACCACAGCAAAGGATCCCCTCGTGACCCCGTAAAGGAAGTCGGAGACTTCGATCTCGCCGCCCTCTCGGTGGGTCAGTGCGCCCATCACGAATGTCAGGACAGGAAACGCGCTGACCAGTCCGGAAAGCTGCGATCCCAGGATTCCCGATACTCCGGTAAGGAACGCAGCGAAGAGCGCCGCTATGACCATCCTGATCGCCAACCGGTAACGCAGTCGAATCTGCGAGCTTGGCTGTACCGAGGAGCCGCCAGTAGCGCGGCGAGCGACATTGGCCCGGGGCCACCAGCGAAGTGCACCGACTAAGGCGGCGACCCCGACAGCCAAGCTCAATAGAGGCGACCACCGCGGCGTAGCGTAAAGGACGACCACCGCTAGGCCGAAGGCTCCAACCGAGGCGGCGAGACTCGCCACGAACCCTGCCCGCCGGGCTACAGCCACGTAGACCCAGATGAGCAGAGCCTGAGCGACAGAAGCCTCCAGGCTTGAATCAGCGGCTGCCGCGGAGAACTGCGCGCCGTGCGCCAAACTCAAAAGCATGAGGAGTGGAAGGCTCGTCAGGGGAAGCCCGACGATCAAGCCGCCGATCCGTTGACCCCAACGCTGCTGAACCAGGCTGCTCACCAATATCAAGGTGGGCGCCAACGACAGCTCGACGAATAGCAAGTTCACGTATGCCATGATCGCCCATCATCGGCCTCGAATGTCTCGTTCTTATGAGCGTGAAGCTACGATGACCGTGATTATCGAGGTTTCTTGGAAAAAAAGGCGATATATCCGTGGACGACATCGATCGACAGTTGGTCCGTGTGCTCGTGGCCGACGGCCGGCTGACCTATCAGGAGCTTGCGCGGATCGTCGTGCTGAGCGCCAACAGCACCGCCGACCGAGTTCGCCGGCTCCGCCAGAACGCCACGATCAGCGGCTATCACGCCGAGTTCAACCTTGCGAGCGTCGGATGCACCCTGCACGCACTGACAGATATCAAGCTCAAGGAGCACGTCTCGCGGGAGGACTTCGAAAGGGCACTCGAAGCTGTCCCTCAGGTTTTGGGCGCGATCCACACGACCGGCGAGTTCGACTACCAGCTCCGAATCGCCTGCACCGGAACCGCCGACCTGCAACGACTGGTAGATACCGTGCGTCGCCTCGGAGCGAGAGAGGTCCAGTCGAGGATCGTGCTAGGCGAGCGTCGCTTCGACCCTACCCGCCTGCTCGGTTGACTTTCGCGGTCGCTTTGCCCGCGGCGGCCGGCCCGCCTCGACGCCTTCGGGATGCTCCCTGAGGGCGTTTGGCGGCGCGACCACCGGAGCCGCTTCGGGGGCTTCGCTGCGACTCGACTGACGCCGGTGCGGGCGGCCGCTCCGGCACGGTCGGTAGAGCGGACATGTCAGGCGAGGTGGTCGCGTGGCCGGAGCCGAGACTACGTTGGAGAAGTCTGACCTCTTTTTCCACTTCGTTGGTTACCAGACTCACGACGATGCCGTCTGCACCGGCCCGCCCGGTACGCCCGGATCGGTGAACGTAGTCCTTGGCGTCGCCGGGCGGGTCGAAGTGGACGACGCACGCCACCCCGTCGACGTGTATTCCTCTGGCCGCGACGTCGGTCGCAACTAGGGCGTCAACTCGTCCCTGACTGAAGTCGGCTAACGCCCGGTCACGCTGCGGCTGGGAGCGACTTCCGTGCACCGCAGCCGCCTTCACGCCGGCCGCTTGAAGCCGTCGTGTCAGCCTGTCGGCGCCGTGACGGGTACGACAGAACACGACCGTCGGTGCTTGGCGGGCGACGAGTTCAGCTGTAAGGCCGATGCGACGGTCGCGGTCGGTGTGCCACCAGAGGTGGGTGACGTCACCGGTGTCGACGGAGCTCGGAGCCGCCTCGATCATCCGGGGGTTGTGCAGGTAACGCCGGACGACGACGTCGACGGCGCCGTCGAGGGTCGCCGAGAAGAGAAGCATTTGGCGTTGCTGGTTGATCTTGTCGAGCAGGCGTTTGACAGACGGGAGAAAACCCATGTCCGCCATCCGGTCGGCCTCGTCTAAGACGGCCCAGCGTACGTCGGAAAGGTCGAGGTCGCCCTGCGCAATCAGGTCTTCGAGGCGCCCGGGGCATCCGATCAGCAGGTCGATGCCACGGCGCAGCGCGACTCTCTGGGGACCGTAGCCGACCCCACCATAGGCTACCCCGACCGATGCTCCGACGGACCTGCCCAGCTCCGCCAAGACGGTCGCGACCTGCGAGGCGAGCTCGCGCGTCGGCAGGAGCACGAGAGCGAGAGGCCGTCCCGGACGCGCCGCGGACTTCATTCCGGCAAGCCCGGCTAGGAGGGGAAGGCCGAAGGCGAGTGTCTTACCGGAGCCGGTCGGCGCCCGCCCGCAAATGTCGGCGCCGCTAAGAGCATCGGGCAATGTCGCCGCTTGGATCGGGAAAGGATCAGTAATCTTTTGAGCGGCGAGCGCTCTGACCAGGGCCTCGGGAAGGCCGAAGCCGGCAAAATTGAGCGAAGTGATGGTGTTCTCCATGGTTAATTGGTCGGCTGACGTGAACGGGCTTTCTGCCCAGCCGGTCCAAACCGGCCCGCTGCCCGGGGAGGCGACCTGCACCCGAGCGGCAACGACCATGATGCTACCAGCTAGCGGGTTTCGCGCGTTCACCTACGCTTCGAGATCCGGCAACGGTGCCCTACCCGTACACGATCTTGAAGGGACAGCGCCGATCAGACGACTCGGCGACCGCCGGGACTGTAATCTCCGTGACATGG
>JAKAZH010000253.1 GCA_021815935.1 Actinomycetes bacterium | reverse complement strand
TGGGACCTGCGCGAAGAAGTCGCCGCTGAAAAGGTGTATCAAACTGGAGCCCGAGGCGAGCGGCGACGCCGTAACAGTCCGCCCGTCAGGCAACACGAACCTCACCGAGCCGGCCGGCAACCCGACGGTCGGGCTGATACTGCCGTCTGGATATCCGGGGATCGACAACTTCGCGGGAGCGAATTCCACGTCGAGGTAGCACTCGGTTGGGCTGGAAGCCAACGTCGTGGTGAACGGCTGCCAGTACGACAGGTAGGCGTCCGACACGGCGAACTCGCCGGTCGCGGGCCCTAAAGGGGTCGAAGCGTTGAACGCCGACACCGCCGAGGGCTGCACGTGAGGTGTCGGCTTGGACTGCGAGCGGTAAAGGACCGCCGGGGCCGTGCCGAGGCGTCTGCCGGTACGCAAATCCAGGCTCTGAGGCACCAGCCCGCCGACCGACAAGCGCAGCACGGCGGGGGCGTCTTTGGGTATCGCGGCCGCGTACACCTCGTCGTCGACGCTCGGATAAACGTAGCGGACGACCAACGGCGCGGACACAGCACCCGAAACCACCGACAGATCTACGCGGCTATTGGCGACCAACCCAAAGTTGTCGACACCCCAATCCCACGATGTTGCCAAATGCAAAACGGCGAGCTCGTCACCCGGCGCCGCCGCGACCGGAGCCGAAACTCCGGCCTGCGAAACGAAAGCGACGCCAAGCACATCCACCGACACCCCATAGGATCTGAGACGCCCATCCGAAAACGACCGGAGAGACACCCCGGGGACACCGAGCGTCGCCGCCTGCCCAGCTGACAGCACCTGAGCGGTCGGCGACGTTGCCAAAGCCGGAGACCCTCCCGCGAACACCACCAGCGCGGCGAGCAGGACCACTGCCAGCGTAAAACGCGAAACACCCCGAATCCACCCCACTCCCAGCACCTCCGCACACATACTGCACCAACCGGCGAGGACGTTCCAGAAAAATCTGGCATGCCAGTTTTACGACATACGACCCATTCCGTGAACGCGATCCAAAGGCCGTCGCCGTTATTAACATCGCCGAGGCACGTACCGAAGCTGGCGCTGTATCCCCGAGTTGTCCGCTCCGAAGCGACGTCTTTCTACCGTTGGGCGTCGCTTGAGCTGAGGGATTTTCGAACGGCAACTCCGCCGAAAGCCCTAAAGTCGCTGGCCATGTCCCATCCGGCACTTTTGATCCCGGCAGGCAACTGGGCTGAGTGGGTCGGGTCGGTTCTCGCCGGCGGGTCGCTTATCGGCATCGTTGTCGGGATGAGGGGGGAGCGCAAGGCGCGCCGAGAGGACCTAGGTAAGTCGATACTCGAGCATCGACGAGCACAAGCCCAGCTGGTTAGCGCATGGCTACAGGACCCCCCTGAAGGCAACCCCAAAATCTGGGAACTTCGCGTCGTGAACCGAAGCGACCTGTCCATCCGTTCAGCTAGGGGGTTCGTTTATCAAGTTCGGCCACAATGGCGTCCTCTCGGGGCGTTTCTGGCGATCCCTGTTGTTCCGCCAGGCTTACCGGAACCAGCGAGTGAACGTATCGAGATTGAGGCGGACGTAAAGGCTGTGGCTTTGGTCCTTGTGTTCACCGATGAGGCAGGAGTTCGGTGGCGCAAATACCACCCGGGCGATCCAGAGGGTCTCGCCGAAGTCGCACCGGGCGACCGAGTCCTCGACGATTGGCTTGGTTTTGCTTCCGACGGTTGACCTTCTACGGTCGCCGCTGACCAACTCGCCCTTCCACTCTCCGTGGGACGGATCGACCCAGGCTTGACAGTGAACCTGGTAGCTGCTTGTTGCCGGACGGCCTTCCGAACGCATGTACCTCGGCCAGCTACAAGGCGCCCGGGGCCGATTTAAAAGCTGACTCGTTGCTCGACTGTCGCCAAGCGCCAGATCGCCGATCTACTCTTGGGAAGGCCAAGTC
Organism: Actinomycetes bacterium; assembly: GCA_021815935.1. Next base: position 1,069 of record JAKAZH010000253.1, on the reverse strand, counting down.
GCGGTCGCATCCGGGTGGCGCTAGTCACCATAGCGGGAGGCAGGGTAGCACCCATGACTAATCGAAGTATCTACGAGACGATCGAGCCCCGCGCGGACGTGTTGAGCGGGGCACTAACCGATGCTGTGTTCGCCGCCAGCTTGGACGAGGTGGTCGCCGGTACGGCCCCCGACGCCTACGGGGACGCCGACACCTTCTTCGCTGCCACACATCCGTCGGCCGGTCTTAAGACCCTGCTTGGAGAGGTTTTCGGCCGACTGTCCGGGGCCCGAGCGGACGCCCCGCCGGTCATCCGCCTGGAAACCAACCTCGGGGGCGGCAAGACGCACAACCTGATCGCCGCCTACCACACGGCCTGCGGTGGGCTGAGCCCGATGGCCGCACTGGAGTTCGTCGACCCCTCCTATCTGCCGGCGGAGCCGGTCCGCGTCGGTGTCTTCGTGGGGACTTCGTCGGGCGCGACCAGCTTCGTCGGCGCTCATGGGATCAAGCCGCGTACAGCCTGGGGGCATCTCGCTCTCGCTGTGGGCGGCCCGGAGGGCTACGCAGAGGTTGCCCAAGACGACGAGGCGCTCACAGCGCCCGGATCCGGTGCGCTCGGCCGGGTCCTCGGGGACGGCCCGGTGCTACTGTTGGTCGACGAGTTGGCCGCCTACTTGGCGAAGGCCGGTGGCGTGCAGGTCGGGGGAACGACTCTTGCCACGCAGACCACGGCGTTTATCATGTCGCTCATCGAGGCGGTTGCGACCAAGGCGCGAGCAGTCCTGGTGCTCACCTCAACCCAGGTCACTGACGCTTTCGGCGATCAGACTTCCGCCGTGCTAGCGGCGATGACTGAAGCGATGTCAATCGTTGCCCGCAAGGAGCATGTGCTTCGTCCGAGCGAGGAGGCCGACCTTCCCGCTATCCTCGCTCGTCGGCTTTTCGCTAGGGTCGACAGAACGGCCGCTGGCCCGGTAGCCGTGCAATACGCTGCGACGGCGGAGCGGGCCGCCGACGCCGGGGTCGAGCTTCCCGATTCCCTACGCTTCGGGTGGGCCGCGCACGTCGAGTCGGCATATCCGTTCCA
>JAKAZH010000252.1 GCA_021815935.1 Actinomycetes bacterium | reverse complement strand
GCTCCTCGACAGTCGGGGCGCCTCCATGGGCCTCCTGGCGAACGGCTGCAGCCGGATGGTTACCCCGTACTCGCCGTCGGCGGCAGCCGCCGCCGGCATGGCAGACTGGTCCGATTGGCGCCACACAGTCGCCCCGGGTTTCGCCGACATCCCCGCGGTAAACGACATGTTCCGATGCACGAGCAGCGCTTACAGCCTGTTCCCCAACCTGGTGACCCCCGTCGGTGGCGACGGCTTCCCGTTCCTACTGTTCTGGCCTTTGGACAAGCGGACGACCCGGCTCGACTGGATCTTCTACGCGCCAAAGGATTGGGAGGGCGACGACATCCCTGAACGTTGGCGTCGACGCACCGACACCTTCAACTTGATCATGGAGGAGGACAGGCGCAACATGGAGCCGATGCAACGCTCGCTCGAATCGCCCGGAACGAGTGGCGTGCCAATCAACTACCAGGAGAGACGCATCTGGCATCTCCATGAGCAGATCGACAGGACCATAGGCGTGGAACGCATCCCCGAGCATCTGAGGGTGCAGCAGGTGCTCGACCGTTACGTCGAAAAGACGAACTCAGGACTGGTGGCGATATGAACGAAACATTCGACGTGATCGTCGCAGGCACAGGCGCTGCGGGCCTGACCGCTGCGATCACAGCCCACGACGGAGGCGCCAGCGTCGGCCTGTTCGAGAAGGCGGACCAGGTGGGCGGCACTTCTGCCTGGTCTGGCGGTCACGTGTGGATTCCGAACAATCCGCACATGGTGGCGGTAGGCGCGTCGGACAGCGCCGAGCAGGCTTTCACCTACCTGATGTCGCTTTCGCGGGGGACTATCGAAGAGCGGCTCGCCGAAGCGTTCATAGATGCGGGCCCGGAGATGGTGAGCTACCTCGACAAGGCCGCCGGGACCGACTTCTACGCCGTCCGAGGTTTTCCCGACTACCACCCTGAGCACCCGGGCGGCCTGGCCGAGGGCGGCCGCACCGTCGAATGTCCCCTGTTCGCTTTCGACCAGCTCGGCGAGTGGGCGGATCGGGTAACGCCGAGCCCGTACTTCAAGACTATGAACATTACGATGAGCGAGACTCCTCTCGGAGCCGCGGTACCGTCGATGCCCGACGCCGAGGAGATGCAGCGCCGCAAAATCCACGACGAGCGTGGTTTGGGTCAAGGTCTCGTCGGCCGCCTCCTCAAGGCGTGCCTCGATCGAGGGATCGAGCCGGTCACCTCCGCGAGGGTCCGCCGCCTCACCATGACCGATGGCCGTGTCACCGGCGCCCTCGTGGAGGTTGAAGGACGGACATCCCAACTCCAAGCTCGGCGAGGTGTAGTGCTTGCGACGGGCGGCTTCGAATGGAACGAAGACTACAAACGAGCCTTCCTGCGGGGACCGCTCACGCACCCGGTGTCAATGCAGACGAACACCGGCGACGGGCTATACATGGCGATGAAGGCAGGTGCCATGCTCGCAAACATGCGCGAGGCATGGTGGATTCCCGTCGGCGAGCTCCCCCCGGGCGTAAACCGGATGAACCGGTTCTTGTTGTCGGGCGACCGCTCCAGGCCCCGCACGATAATGGTGAACCGTGAGGGACGACGTTTCGCAAACGAAGCGGCGAACTACAACGCTTTCGGCGGCGCCTTTCACGTCGAGGACGTCAGCCGCTTCGACTACGCCAACCTGCCGTGCTGGCTGATCTTCGACCACGAGTATGTCAAGCAATACGGCTCCCCAGGGTCGGGCAGCGCCGGGATGAAGGAATCCGCGGACGGGCAGGACGCGGTCAAAGCCGCCGACTGGCTCATCGCGGCCCCATCCCTCGACAGCCTCGCCGAACGTCTCGGAATACCGGCCGGCAATCTAACTGCGACGGTAGATCGTTGGAATGCGCAGGTCAGCGAAGGCCGCGACCCGGACTTCCAGCGAGGCGACAGCGCACACGACCGTTGGTGGGGTGACCCCGCCTTCAAGGGTACCCGGGAGGCCACCCTGGGGCCGATCGACACCGGGCCGTACTACGCCCTGCCCGTGCAAAGCGGCGCTCTGGGCACAAAGGGCGGCCCGAGGATAGATCCCGATGCGAGAGTCATCGACCTCGACGGCGAGCCGATCCCCGGCCTTTATGCGGTAGGTAACGCCTGCGGTTCGCCTCTCGGCATGACATACGGCGGCGCGGGTGGCACGTTGGGTCCCGCCATGGTGTTCGCTTGGCTCGCGGGGCGGCATCTCAGTCGCTAGCAGTTTTGCGCATTTCCTCGCTCGGGAGCTGTCCGTCCAGTAACCTCCAAGCCGATGAGGGTTTCCCCAGTGGGTGCTGTTGCGACATCGAGACAGAAGCCGCCGTCGCGACAGACCGAGCCACTGAGACAGCCGGTGCCGTCACGACAGCCGGTGGCGTCCAGGAGGCGGCGCAACGCCGAGCCCGTGACGCACCAGAACCGCTGGGTTTCAGGTCCCGAATCGAACCCCGGCTCGGCGGACCGACCGAGGCGCGCTGTCAAGCGCGCCGAGACTGTCGCTGCTGCGATCGTCTCCGACATAGTTTCGAGGCAGCTCCGCCCCGGCGACATGCTGCCCCCGGAAGCTGCGATGCTCGCCAGCTACCAGGTCAGCCGGGCCTCGCTGCGGGAGGCGCTCCGGCTTTTGGAGGTTCAGGAGATCATCCGCCTCAAGCCGGGCCCGGGCGGCGGGCCGATCGTCAACGCGATCGACCCCCGCAACCTCGCCAGGACCAGCGCCTTGTACCTGCACCTCGGGGGGGCGAAGTACTCGGAGCTCTTCGAAGCCCAGCTGTCCCTCGCCCCGCTGTGCGCCGAGATGGCGGCGCGAAACCCCGACCGCGATCTGGTGCGTGCCAGCCTCACACCGTACCTGGCGCCCGTGCAGCCGCTCCTAGGCCAGTCTTACTGGAATGCCACGAACGGCTTCCACGGGGCGATCGAGCAGCTTTCGGGAAACCGGGTAATCGAGCTGCTCACCCGCACAGTCGACCACCTCTGGCACGAGCACGTCGTCTCCA
>JAKAZH010000251.1 GCA_021815935.1 Actinomycetes bacterium | reverse complement strand
CCATGGAGCCGGGTCGGCCACCTAGTGCCGCATCAGGCAACCTTTGCGCGCTTTGAAACAGCACGAAGTGCTTCATGGTCCTTGTGGCGGTTGCGCCAGGCGATGTAGCGGCGGATCATCGAGTTCTGCTCCTCGTGGGTCTGGTGGTCGGTGCCGTTCAACGCGAAGTAGCGCAGCGCGGTGAAGTGACACTCGATGCGATTGAGGAAACTGGCGTTGGTCGGCACATAGGCCAGCTCGACATTGTTCGCCGCCGCCCAGTCCCCAACCCGGCTGTCGTTTTTGGTCGACAGGTGAGGACTGAAGTTGTCCATCACGATCGCGATGCGCACCTCGGGCGGGTACAGGCTGCGCAGGTAACGGCAGAACTCCAAGAACTTGGTGCGGTTCTTGGTGGTCTTGATGTGACCGTAGAGGTGGTCGGTGTTCATGTCCAAAGCGGCGAGCAGATGCCGCACGCCCTTGGTCCGCTTGTAGGTGGCCCGGTTCCGCCGCCGACGCGGGGCAGCCGTCGTTCCCTTGTCGTGGCGGGAGATGACCGGCGCCCACTGCCGTCCCGGCCGGGGCAGCAGATTGAGCGGGCCGAACTCGTCCATCGAGAACACCACCGTCGGATCGCCCGGCCCAGGCTCTGCCTTGCCCTCGGCGATGTCATACAACTCCAGGACCCGGTTCTTCTTGGACTCGAAGTCGGGGTCGGTGGACTGCTTCCAGGTCTTCACCGCTTGAAAGGACACCTCCTCGTCACGCAGGACCAGGCGGAGCCCCTCGTGGGAGATGTCGTCGACCACCCCCTCGGCCACCAAGTACTCGGCCAGCTTGGCCAGGCTCCAGGTAGAAAACGGCAGGCCATGATCGGCCGGGCGGGACAAGGCGATCTTCTTGATCTGTTGACGCTGCGGCAGACTGAACGTCGGCGGACGGCCACCGGCGTACTTCGGGTACAGCGAATCGAAACCGTCAGCGTTGAAGTTGTTGATCACCTCACGTACCCGGTCGGCGCTGGTGAAAGTCACCTTGGCGATACCGGCCACGTCCATGCCCTGCACCGACAGCAGCACCATCTGCGCTCGGCGCCAGGTCACCACCGACCCCGACGAACGACGCACGATACGCAGCAACCGGTTGCCCTCGTCATTCGAGACCTCCCGGACCCGCAAACCATCCCGAGCCACGACCACCTCCGATCCGACGCCGATCCGTCCAATCAGCGTGACCCGCCGACGCTCACCGGTGGTGGACCTACAGGGCGAACGTTCCCGGATGTGGCACTAGTCGGTCTGCGCCAGGGCTTGTCCCTGCAGATGGGCCTTCGCGTCGTCCAAGAGCGCGCTCACGTGCAGCTTGCCCCCCTGCCTGCCCGCTCGGAGCCGACCGCACGCGGGCCCTCGCCGAAGCGAACAAGCCGAGGCGACTGTCCGGACAGGGGGTTCACCGCCTGCGTCGTCGGTGATCGATTGGCGGCAGCGATACCCCGGCCTGCGGCCTCCCACGCTCCCACGAGCGCAAAGTTCCGGGCTCCCTCCCTGGAACGGCGGTTGGATGGCGATTGGATGGCGGTTGGATGGCGGTTGGCGGGCGGTGCGTGGCGATGAGCGGCGGCTTGTGCGGGGAGATCGCGGGGCGTGGGTCAGATCCTCCCCGGCGGGTAAGCACACGAGGACGACCGCGCCAGCGCCGGCGCCGCGGCGGATCGCGGCGGGAAGGCGTGCGGGCGTCAAGGCGAGTTCCGGGATGGACCACGAGACGGGAACGAGCAGCATGCAGAGATCGGCCCAGCAACCGTCCGAAGATTCGATCGTCAACGTCGTGGGCGACGGGAGCGGCGCAGTGCACCCGGCACAGTTCGATTCGCACAACTGGCGTGGCACGTTGCAACGGACGAAGGCTCGGATCAAGGACGACCGCGTCACCATGGCCGCGGGAAGCCTCGCCTACCATTGGTTCCTGGCACTGTTTCCCGCGGTCATCGCCGCCCTCGGGGTGCTCACCCTCGTGCACGTGGGGACGGCGACATTGCACCGGCTCACCCATGGCATCTCCAAGGCCCTTCCATCGGGCACCGCGGGCGTCTTCAATGCGGCGGTCCGGGCAGCAACGAAGAAGGCTGCCGCATCTACGGTCGCGGTGATCGTCGGCATTGCCGTCGCACTGTGGAGTGCCTCGAGCGGGATCGCCGTTCTGCAACAGGCTCTCGATATCGCCTATGAGGTGCAATCAGACCGGAAGTTCCTCGCCCGTCGCATCCACAGCTTTCCCATCATGGTCCTGATCGCCGTCGTGGGGGGCTGTGCAGCAGCGCTGATCGTGTTCGGGCAGCCCATCGGAGCCGCCATCAGGGGCGCGATCCCGATCAGCGGTGCGGCGTTCACGGTGGTCTGGACGGTCGTCAGATGGGCCGTCACGCTGATGCTGCTGACCGCCCTGTTCTCTGCCGTCTACCACTTCGCGCCGAACCGCAAGAGCCCCTCTTGGCGATGGGTGAGCATCGGTGGAATGGTCGCCACGGCGGTATTCCTCGTTGCGTCGCTCGGATTCTCGTACTACGTCAGTGCCTTCGGCTCGTACTCGAAGACGTACGGGGCGTTTGCCGGCGTCGCAATTCTCATCTTCTGGCTGTGGCTCGTCGGCTTGGCGGTGCTCGTCGGCGGAGAGATCAATGCCGAGGTCGAGCGCGAGGCGGCCGCGAAGGCCACGGGGAGGAACGAGCCGGCCACGGTGGCTTCACCATCAGGGCGGCGGTAGCCAGTGGGGAGGCTACCCGTCTTCCGGCGCATCCTCCGGATGTTTATTGCAACATAAATGGATATTGGTCGGTGTGGTGGCGATGGGACTTGAACCCACGAACCTCTTGACTGCCAGTCAAGCGCTCTACCAACTGAGCTACGCCCCCGAGGCCGGACGCACACGTTACCAGCAGATGGCCGTGCACAGTACCTGGGAGGGCGTCGTGGCCTGGCCCCCGCGGCGGGGATCTCGGGGCTGGGGCCATCGGCGGTAGCATCGCCGCCCATGGCACGGGCC
>JAKAZH010000250.1 GCA_021815935.1 Actinomycetes bacterium | reverse complement strand
TCTATCGAAGGCCAGTAAGCGACTCATCCCAGATCTCGGAAGGGTGAGAATGGACAAGCTCACTGCCGCCCACCTCGATGCGGCGTACATCAAGTGGCGGCAGGACGGCCTGAAGGCATCGACCGTTAAGGCTCATCATCTGGTGGTCTCTTCGGCGCTGAGCCAAGCCGTAAAATGGCAGCTACTACCTCGGTCGGTCGCTCCGTTGGCGACCCTGCCGCGCGCCGAGCCGCGCCAGCACACGACGCCGACGATCGATCAGATCCGCCGCCTCGTTGCGGCGAGTGCACAGAGGGATCCCGTGCTGTCTGTCGCCATCATGATCGCCGCGCTGACGGGCGTTCGAAGAGGAGAGTTGTTAGGCCTCCGGTGGTCGGACGTCGACCGAGATGGCATGACGCTCGCCATCGGCCGAGCCGTGAAGCGAAGCCTTGGGGGCGACCATCTTGTTGGCCCCACGAAGACGCACACGACGCGGCGACTCTCGATTGACGAGGCCACGCTGGCTGTTTTGGATGCGCATCGTGCCCAGTGCGAGGAATGGGCGACGACTGGACGGGTCAACCTCTTGGGCGACAGCTATATGGTGACATGGGACCCATCGGGCCAGACGCCCGGGAGCCCAGATGTGCTCACAGGCAAGTTTGCTCGCCTCGCAGCGAGCGCTGGGTTCCCCGACGTCCGGTTCCACGATCTTCGCCACGCCGTGGCCACGTCCTTGCTTGCTGGCGGCTTTGACCCCGCTGTCGTGGCTGGACGACTTGGTCACTCTTCGCCGCTTGTCACGATGCGAGTGTATGCCCACGCCCTTGAAAGTCGCGACCGTCAGGCGGCCGGCGTGATGGGCTCCTTGCTTGCCTCCACGAACGCGCCGTAGTTGATAATTACCCGCCGTCCTAGTCGTACCATGCCAGGAAGGGTGTTGGCGCGGGCCAGCCGGTAGACGGACTCATTCGAGACGCCAAGGCGCCGGGCTAGCTCGGTGACGCTCACCCACTCGATGTCTGCGCTCTGCATTTCTCATCCCTGCCCCGCGTTCGGCGCCCAGGTGGTGCCGGCCCGGGGCTCAGCCTTCGGGTGTCATCGGGTTGCTCCTTTCGATCGTCGCCGTTCCAACGGTTGGAACGGTGTGAAGCGCGCGATGGCGTGCCGCGCTTGGCCGTAGACAGGATGTGGAGCTCGGTTGGATCTGCGGTCCAGCGCGTTTGACGGCTTCATGTGGTCGGTGGTCAGAAGCCGGCACGAGAGATCGTGCGGCGAAAGTTCCACCCGCCGACACCCTCAGGTTCGGGTAGCGCAGCGTCCGCGAGCAAAAGTTGGTCGTCGTCGGGAAGTCCCGGATCGTGCTCGGCCATATCGGCGCGGACTTCCGCTGGTTGGGAGTTCCGGCTGTCCTCAAGATGCTCGTCGGTTTTCATCCACCGCCGGAAACCCTGGGTCGGGCAAGCCGCCCAGGGCGTTCGGGCGTCTACCAAAGTGTGATCCGGAGTTTCTGTGGTCATTATCGGCCATTCCTTTGCTGCGGGGTCATAAGAGTGTCACCGGGAGGCGGCTGTGTCAAGGGATGCCAACCGAGCCATTCCGTCTGCACATGCAGAGAAAATTAAATCCCAGGTCAGCACGTGTTTTGGTGCCGGTAAAACAAGAAACTCTCATGTTGTGGACATACCGCCGACGAGCCGCTAGCACACTTTCCATCAGCTGTCATGGACCCTACGGCAGGCCGTAAGCGCCAGGTGCCTGAATCGTTCCAAGGTTTGAAACGATTCTTGCCGACAGCAGCGGGAGCACACTGTCGGGATGGCACTCCGAAGGTCGGGCGTTGCACCGTTCCTGCTGGTGTACGGGAGGAGGCGGCTTGTCCCGGGCCGGTTTGACCGCCCTGTCCTGCGGCTCGTCGGGATCGTCGTGGTTCGTTCATGCGCTGTCCGCGAGCCTGATGCACATATTTATTTCCGAGCAGTTTCTGCCGATGGTGACGGTTGTTTCTCGTTCGGGACCTGGTAAGCCCTGTTCGGCTTCGGCGGATTGAGTGGTATAGATCACATATGGGCGAGCCAGTTGATCTGTCAGAATCCACAGTTACGCGACGCCAGGGCATTGCCTTGGAGGCGAGCGACCTGGAGGAGTGTGGTGGCGGCGGAGCGGTGAGCTCGGCCAGCCTTCGAGCCGTTCTCAGCCGGTACTACGACAGCACCGAGGGCTACTGCGCTGTGGCGGTGGGGCGTAACGGGTTCGTTGAGGCCTCTGGCCGGATCGGCTACGAATCGTTTCGGGCGAGGTACTTCCTCCTGCCCGGGGAGCTGACCGTCTTCGAGCAGTACGTCATCGAGCACGGCCGCGACCACACTGTGTTCTTCACGCCGCAGCTCAGCGCGAAGAAATCTCGGAAGTCGAGCCGTGGCTGCGTCGACGGGCGATACCTGTACGCGGACAGCGATCGGCTCACGCCAGCACTTCATGCCCGGGTGCGACAGCTTTTGGAGCGGGGCGGGTTCGTCGTCCAGTCGGGAGGCGGACCCGAACGTCGGCACGTGCATGTGAGGCTCGCCGAGCTACAGCCGCCTGCGGTCATCGAGGCGCTCAACCGCCGTCTGGTCCGGGCGCTGGACGGGGATTCCTCGTGCTCGGCCTTGAACGGTCTGCTCCGGCCGCCGCAGACGTTCAACCACAAAATGGCCATTCGCCATGGGAGCGTGCTGTCGCCGGTGACCTGGGAGGAGTGCGAGGGTGACGGCTGGTCGGTGCCCGAACTCGAGGCGGTCTTCGACGGGTACGGCGTCGAGGATGAAGTCACCGAGCCGGTGCTGGCCCGTCGAGATCGGGTCAGCCCTCCTCCGGTCGATGTCGGACATACAGGCCAGCCGCCCGCCGACTTGCCGCCAGCGATTCGAGCCATGCTCGGGGAGAGCCCGGGTGACCGGTCGGTTCAAACGGCAGGGTTTGTCAGGGCGTGCATCGATGCCGGTTGCAGCCAGGAGGAAACCGTTCGTGCCGCCAGCGCTCATCGTCCGAGCGCGGAGAAGTACGGTCGCCAG
>JAKAZH010000249.1 GCA_021815935.1 Actinomycetes bacterium | reverse complement strand
TTGGCAGGGCGATGAAGCCTGTGGGTGCCGAGAAGGTCATCCGTAGCTGCCACCAGGACTTTCGGTGCACGGTGCCAACGGCGAGGATGCCCCTATGGCGTTCTCGTTCCTCTACTTGGCCTTCGTCCGCGTGGTCCAGTTGGTCCGGCTCATGTGCCGCACTCAGGACGATCTGGCGATCGAGGTCGTCATGTTGCGCCACGAGGTGGCGGTGCTGCGCCGTCAGGTCGCTCGGCCAGCGTTGCGACCTGCGGACCGGGCGGTACTCGCCGGGCTGTCACGGCTCCTGTCGCGGGCCCGTCGTGGACGGTTCTTCGTCCAGCCGGCCACGCTGCTGGCCTGGCACCGGGACCTCGTCCGGCGACGCTGGTCTTACCCACAGCGCCGGTCCGGTCGGCCTCCGGTCGCGACCAGCACCGCCACCCTTGTCGTCCGGTTGGCTCGTGAGAACCCGACCTGGGGATACCGGCGGATCTGCGGCGAGCTCGCCACCATGGGCATCGTGATCGCCTCATCGAGCGTCTGGGCGATCCTGAAGCGTCGGGGCATCGACCCGGCCCCGAGACGCTCGGGCCCCACCTGGACAGAGTTCCTCCGCGATCAAGCCAAGGGCTTGATCGCCTGCGATTTCTTCCATGTCGACACCGTTCTTCTCCGACGGCTCTACGTGCTGTTCTTCGTCGAGCACGACACCCGGCGGGTCCACATCGCAGGGGTGACGGCCAATCCTGTCAGTGGCTGGGTCACCCAGCAGGCCCGCAACCTCTGTTTCGATCTCGCGGAACGGACAACACCGGCCAAGTTCCTCATCCGAGATCGGGATACCAAGTTCACCTCGTCCTTCGATGCCGTCTTCGCGTCCGAGGGCATCAGGATCATCAAGACGCCCGTCAGGGCCCCGCGCGCGAACGCCATCGCCGAGCGCGTTGTGGGTACCATCCGTCGAGAGTGCCTCGACCGGCTCCTCATCCTCGGTCGCCGCCATCTCGAGGCCGTGCTCGCCGAGTACGTGGACCACTACAACGGGCATCGGCCTCACCGGGCCCTCGGTCAACGGTCTCCCTCGGAAGTGACCGAAACGGCGGCCCCGATCACCGATCCCGATCCGGAAGACGTTCGACGAACCGGCGTCCTTGGCGGGCTGATCCACGAGTACCGGCTCGTCGCCTGAGCTGCAGAGATGAGGTTCTCGGCACCCACTGGCATTCTCGGCACCGACAGGATCGACATCAGTTCTTTGGTACGGACAAGTTCCCGGCACCGACATCTAGGACATACAAACTCGTGTATAATGTCGCCGGTGAAGGACGTCGCGTTTGTCGGAGGCTCAGGAGACGATCTCCGAGCCTTCCCGGCCGTCGCACGCCAACGCGCCGGCTACCAGCTCTATCGGGTCCAGGCGGGACGGGAGCCGACTGACTGGAAGCCGATGCCTTCCATAGGGCCGGGATGTCGCGAGATCCGGGTCCGAGTCGAGGGCGAAGCGTATCGAGTCGTCTACGTGGCGAGCATCGGCGATGCGGTGTACGTCCTACACGCCTTCCAGAAGAAGACCCAGCGAACGTCCAGGGCGGACCTGGATCTGGCCAAGCAACGCTACAGGCAGTTGATCGAGATGACCCGTGCAAAGGAGAGATGATGAGTGCGATCGAACGGCACGCCAACGTGTGGGACGCTCTCGAGGAGAACTCGGCGATGGCCGAGAACATGAAGATCCGCAGCGCGCTGATGCAGGAGCTGTCCAGCTACATCGAGCGCGCCGGGATGACCCAGGCCAAAGCGGCCCACCGGTTTGGAGTCACCCAGCCTCGCATCTCCGACCTCAAGCGAGGGAAGATCGACCTCTTCAGCATTGACACGCTGGTGAATATGCTCACCGCCGCCGGACTGCACCTTGACCTTCGGGTCCGAGAGGCAAGCTGAGCCTGAAGGAAACGGAGATCGCTCCGACGCTCCGGTTTCTCGGGACACCGTCGGCCGCGAGGCCAGTTGAGTAGGGCACGCGCCCAGGCGGCTGCATAGGGCAGACGCTGTGACCAGCAGTTTCGCCGAGATGCGAACCCGATGGTCGCCCGATGGTCCTGAACCCCCGCCACCAAGTATGGGCGTTTTTTGCGCCTCTCTGCATACGCACAGGCCGCTGACCAGCATGTTTGGGTCGGCGACCTGTCGTTTGTGGGGCGAGTTTGTGGAATCTCTACTCAGCTCCTGCGTAGGGCAAAAAGGCGGCGCGCCAGGGCACGAGCGGGCCGACACGCTGGCGTGGAAGTATGCGACGGGTGATGTGACGAGGTCGCCGGATCGGGGATCGGAGACTCATGACAGTGTCACCGCCCGCCGGGCTTCAGTTAGGAAGGCCGTTTCAGCGCGGTTGGCGGTACGGACCAATGCCTCGTCGTAGGCGGCGAGCGCCTCCTGGTGGCGGCCGCAGCGGCGTAGCAGGTCGGCGCGGATGGCGTGGAAGAGGTAGTACTCGTTGAGCTGTCCCGCAAGCTCGTCGATTGCGGCCAGGGCCGTCTCGGGCCCGTCGATCTCAGCTAGCGCGCCACCGCGCGGTTCAGGGCGACGACAGGGGTTGGGGTCAGCGCATACAGCTGGTTGTAGAGGATCAGGATCTGATGCCAGTCGGTGTCGGTGGCGGAGCGGGCGTCGCTGTGCGCAGCGTTGACAGCGGCCTGGATCTGGTAGGGGCCCAGCCGGTTGTGGCGCAGCAGGGAGCGTACGATGGTCTGCCCTTCGGAGACCAGAACCGGGTCCCAGCGCGTGCGGTCCTGGTCGACCAACAAAATGAGTGAACCGTCGGGTCACCCAGTCGGTGGCTGAGTTGGCGGTCACGCCGACGATCCGGACGCGTCGGCTGTCGTGGTGGATGAAGACGAGCACGTAGAGCCGACGGAGCAACACCGTGTCGACGGGAAAGAAGTCGCACGCCACGAAGCCAGCCAGCTCCCGAGCGATGCCGGCGACCGCTGGAAGCCGCTGGGCGATGTTGGTGCCGGCCGCCCAGGGTGATCATATAGCGGTGAGCCTCGGGGCTCACTG
>JAKAZH010000248.1 GCA_021815935.1 Actinomycetes bacterium | reverse complement strand
CGTTCCCGACGCCCCCTGATAGAACGACTCGCCCCTCGCTTCAGTAGCGGAGCGCGCAGCAGACACCCGCTTCCCTAAAGCAGCGAGATCGGGTGTGGGGGTTTCTGTTGGTTTACGGCGTTTGGGCATCGAAGACCGCCTCTTGTTGGTCGACAGGTTTCAGGCGAGAGGCACGGATTGTCCGGCCTGGACGTAGCAGTGCTCGTAGGCGAGCAGCCCGAGCAAGGTGAACGGCACCGATACGACACCGATCCACGGCGTGGCGACGCCGACTGCGACGAAAGCGAAACCCGCCCAGAAGAAGCGCGCGAAACGGCCGTTTGTCATCTCGTGGCCGGCAAGCGCTGCATGGGCGGTGGAGTGGGTCAGAGTGACCTCCCCGGCGCAGAAGGCAAGATGCGCGGCCGAGGCGAGCGCGACAGTGATCTCCAGGGCGTGCAGGCCCAGATGCGGACCGAAACCGGCGGCGAACGGCATCAGGCAAGCCGCGCCGACCATCGCGGCCTGCGCAGCAAGGTGCGGTGGCAACAGCGGGCTCTGCCACAGGTCGCGTGCCTTCGCCTGCGCGAAGAGGAAGGCTGTGTAGCACGCCGTACCGACGGCGGCGACAAGGACGAAACCTCCGATGACACGTTCGGCGTTGTCGGCTGCAGCATTCGAGATCGCTCCGCTGCCGCCGAGGATTGCGGCGAGGAGGAAGCCGCTTGCCGCCGCCCCGTAGAAGCCGATGATGAACGACCCCCGTACCAGCCAGGATTTCCAGTGGTGTCGTGTGAATATCAGATAGAAGCGAGCCGGGTGTTTGAGGTCCCATATGAGCAGCACACCTGTCAAGGCGAGGAACGTCAATGCCACCGACGGCGCCGCGTAGCGGACCGTGGCCGACGAGAAGCTCAGATCCCCCATGTATCCGAGAAGGATCGCGATCGCCAGAACTCCAGAAGCCACGCCTTTGGTCCATGTGTAGAGACTGACCCGCCAACCCCACGGAGCGTGATGAGGGATGTCATAGGACACGAGTGCCGCAGCGGAGGAGTTGTGAGTTGTCGGATGCCCTGCCGTGACCAGCTGGGCGTCATGGGGATCCCCTTGTGTGGCCCACGCGTACAGTCCGCCGGTGGGACGTCTCGCGGCGAGTGGGTCGAGTGTCGACTGGTGGGCACCTTTGTAGAACACGCCGGGTCGTGTGCGTTTCTCGGGTCTGCGAACGGCGACGGCGTCTCGTTGCACGACCTTCGCCACTTTCGACGTCGGGTCGTTCAGGTCGCCGACGAGGATTGCTTCGGTCGGGCACACCGACACGCATGCCGGCTCGAGGCCGATCTCGAGGCGGTGGGCGCAGAAATTGCACTTCTCCGCCGAGTGGTCGTCAGGGTTGATGAAGATGGCGTCATAAGGGCAGGCAGCCATGCAGGCTTTGCAGCCGATGCATATCGACTTGTCGAAGTCGACGATCCCATCTGCTCGGCGGTACATCGCCTCGGTCGGGCATGCCGCCACACACGGAGCGTCCGAGCACTGGTTGCATCGGGTGACCTGGAAGTTGCGCCGTACATTCGGGAAGGTCCCGACTTCGACCGACTTGACATAGGTTCGTGTTACTCCGAGTGGAACGTCGTTCTCGCTCTTGCAGGCAGTCGTGCAGGCGTGGCAGCCAATGCAGCGGCTCTGGTCGAGGACCTTGATCCAACGGGCGGGTTCTGTGACAGTCATACGTTCGCTGTATCGGGGTGGGAGCGTTCCCACGCCCCGTAGCCTCCCAACAGGTCACTCACGTCTGAGAATCCGAGGGCTTCGAGAAGGCTCGCCGCTGCGATCGAGCGGTACCCGCCGGCACAGTACGTGAGAACCGGGCGGCCCCGGTCGAGTCGATTGATACGGTCGCGAAGCGTCACCAACGGCAGATTCGTCGAACCGGCTATCGCCCCGTCTGCGACCTCGCCGTGCTGGCGGACGTCGACCACCTGCACGGCGGTCTCGTCGATCGCCCGCCTGGCAGCCTGAGCGTCGAGCCTGCTGCTCGTCCTCACGAGGTCGGAGCGAGCCACGAGTGACTCCAGGTCGGTGACGGCGCCGACCACGTTGTCGACGCCTACACGTGCGAGGCGCATACGTCCCTCGGCGACTTGGTCCGGCGAGCCGAAGAGGAGGACCTGCCTTCCCGGCATTGTGACCGCCGCTGCATATTCGGCGAAACGACCGGAGAGGGCGACGTTGACGGCGCCGCGAAAGTGGCCGCTCGCAAACGCCTGGTTGTCACGGACGTCGATCAGGATGAAGTCTTCCCCGGCCCGGCGAACTGCCTCGTCGACGGCTATCTCTGCGAGCTTGTCGTCGGGGTGGAACGGCGCGTGTCCCGCCCGGTTGATCGTCACGTCGTCGCGGAAATACGCCGGCGGTTCCGAAAGGCCGTCGGTGACCGTCGCCACGAACTCGTCCTCGCTCATCGCTGCCAGCGCGTAGTTGCCTGCCTTTTGCGCTCCAAGCGTCGACACGGTCTCGCTTGAGAGGGCCTTGCCGCAAGCGCTCCCGGCGCCGTGTCCCGGGTAGACGAGTACACCGTCTGGCAGCGGGAGGATCTTCGTGTGAAGCGACCGGTAAAGCTCGCGGGCCATCTCGTCGGGGCTGCGCCCGACGGCTCCGAGCAGGTCCGGGCGACCGACGTCGCCAAGGAACAATGTGTCTCCGGTGATGATCGCATGAGGGGAAGCATCGGAGCGGTGTTCGTAGACCGCCAACGTAATAGATTCGGGGGTGTGCCCGGGGGTTGCGAGGACCTCGATTGCCACGGAGTCGGGCCCGTCGCCGAGCGACAGACACTCTCCGTCGACCAGGCGTCGGATCGGGTAGTCAACCGGAGCTGCTTCGCCCATGGCGATCTGGGCACCGGTAGCTTCGGCAAGCTCCGTATGGCCTGGAACGAAATCCGCGTGAACGTGGGTGAGCACGACCCAAGCGATGTCCAGCCCCCGCCGTTGTGCGAAGTCGAGGTACTCGGCGATGTCGCGTCGCGGGTCGACCACGAGCGCCTTCTTGGATCCCTCATCGGCTA
>JAKAZH010000021.1 GCA_021815935.1 Actinomycetes bacterium | reverse complement strand
GGTCGGCGTTGGATCCGCTTTCGCCGCTCACGGTCGGGTACACATAGAAGCAGTCGAAGGGAGACGTGGCGGCCGCCGCGGCGTTCGCTTGCGCGGGCAAGCCCGTCGCTGGCACGACCTGTGCATCCAGATTTGCGGTGCAGGGGTCCGGCGATACGCCCGGCCTGCACAGCCACACGGGCTTCGTCGGGTTGGTAGTCGTCCCGGCAGCAGCCACAGTGGTCGAACTCGCGACGGCGGTCGACTGGGTCGTCGGACTCGCCGCCTTCGTGGTGCTTGAACTGCACGACGTCAGCCCAAGACAGAGGGCGGCGAGTGAGGCGAGGAGAGCAGGGCGGTGTCGCATTGATGCGAACCTACCAGCGCCATGCGATCCGGATGGACTTCGGTTAGTGCCAATGGTGGCGGTGATGGCGCGTGGCGCGCAGGACTATGAACGCCACGATTATGAGAGGCCACGGGACGAATAGGAACCGCATCCCGAGCATCGCCTGGGTCGCGCCAAGCACCCACATGGCGAGAAACACAAGGAAGACGACTCTGAGTATCGAATGGTGGTGCTGGAATGGTCGTGGCAGCGGCGCAGGTCCTGAAAGCTGCGGCGGCCCCGGCGGCGGAGGAACGTCTAGGGGCGGCAGGTCCACCACTAGTGGACTGAGGTCATCGCGGGTCTTCGCTGCCGCAGCTTTGCCTGTCCGCTCGTGGAACTCGTCCTCGGTCAGTCGGCCGTCTGCGTAGTGCCGGCAGAGAAGATTCGTCACCTCGATGCGGTCCAAGTCCGAGACCCGCATCGAGCCGGGCGCTACGCCGCTCATTGGAGGATCCGCCTGTCGTCTCGCCGTTGAAGTATGCGGCGCCTTGCGTCGATTGTCGGAACATGTGAATCGGTCATGTATCCATCATGAGGCGGCGCACCTAGGCCGCGCTATAGGGGATGACCCTGAGGACTCCCCGACACGCCCGACCGACTCTCGTCGGACGGACTGCGACGCCAGCCGCGGATTAAGGGTGATTCCCTATGGCAGTTGCCGGCGTGGGGCGCGATCATCAATTGCATCCGAACCCCGCCTTCGCTCCCGTCCCGCCGTTACGGCCCTCCCCCGTGGGTGCGTCGCCACCACCGTGGTCGCGGCGCTCCTCTGCGGCGGCAGAGCGACGACCGCTTCCTCGGAGGTGTCGCCGGAGCGCTCGCAGCGACGACAGGTTTCGAGATAACAGTGGTGAGGGTCGGCCTTGTCGTGTTCGGCTTGGCTAGCGGGGTGGGAGTAGCCGCTTATGTCGTCGCATGGCTCCTGATCCCCGCTCTCGACGAGGATCGAAGCATCGCGTCCAGGGCGTTGGTGGACGGCCGAGCGCTCGTGACCATGCTTGCTTTCGCGCCGCCTCTCGCCGTCGCTCTCCTTCTCGCTGCCGCGTTCCACGCGCCTTGGGCGGCCGGCCTCGCTTGGCCTGCCTTCGTCAGCGCCGCAGGACTTGTACTGGTGTGGCGGGATGGCACGGACTCGGACCGTTCGCACCTGCGCCAGGCGGTGGGACCGCTCGTCCAGATCGGCTCGTCCGGGCGTGGATCGTGGAGAATTCTGCTTGCGCGTGTCGTCGTGGCGGCGGTCATGGGCCTCGCGGGCGTAGCCGCGATGACCCAAAGCCGACGTGGCGCAGTGGTGGCACCCTTGGCCGGGGTAGCCCTCCTGTTCGGCGCCATCGTGGTCGTGTTCGGCCCCTGGTGGCTTCGAGCCGGGCGCGACCTGGTCCTCGAGCGCCAGGCGCGCCTTCGCGCCGAGGAACGCGCCGATCTGGCCGCCCGGGTGCACGACTCGGTGCTCCAGACCCTTGCGCTCATCCAACGCCACGCAAATGATCCCGCACGTGTGACGCAGCTCGCCCGCAGTCAGGAAAGGGAGCTGCGTTCGTGGCTTTGGGAGGGGCAACGCCCCGGATCCTTCGGCGAAGACGGCAAAGCCACCGTTGCGTCGGCCATCCAGCGGATACAGTCCGACGTGGAAGCCGCGCATGACGTGCGAGTCGAAGCTGTCGTCGTCGGAGACACCGCTTTGACCGAGTCCCTTGAAGCGCTCCTGGCGGCCGGGAGGGAGGCGACCGTCAACGCCGCGAAGTGGTCCGGCGCCGACGTTGTGTCCATCTACGCCGAGGTCGAGGCGGACTGCGTTTGCCTCTACGTGCGTGACAGGGGCCGTGGGTTCGACCGCTCTACCGTCGGTGCCGACCGGCGGGGACTGACCGAGTCGATCGAGGGCAGGATGTCTCGCGCAGGTGGGACCGCCAAGCTTCGAAGCGAGCCCGGCGCCGGGACTGAAGTGGCCCTCCGCTTGCCAACCGCGGAACGCAGGCAGTGAGTCCTCCAGCGCAGCCGAGCCGGCCTCGGGTCCTGCTCGTCGACGACCACCACCTGTTTCGCGCCGGCGTGCGCGCGGAGCTGGGCGATGCCGTCGAAGTCGTCGGAGAAGCCGACGACGTGGAGCCTGCCGTCGAGTTGATCATCGAGCGTCGACCCGACGTGGTGCTGCTCGACGTCCACCTTCCCTCCGGCGGAGGCCAGGGCGTAGTTACACAAGTGGCCGCCCACGACGCGAGCTCACCCGGGGAGAAGAGCCCCGTCCGGTTCCTCGCCCTTTCCGTTTCGGACGCCCCGGAGGACGTGATCGCCGTCATCCGCGCAGGTGCACGCGGGTACGTGACGAAGGCCATTTCCGGCTTCGAGCTCGTCGACGCGGTGCGGCGCGTAGCGAGCGGTGATGCCGTGTTCTCGCCGCGCCTCGCCGGCTTCGTCCTCGACGCGTTCGCCTCCGCCCAGGTCACCGGCGACCTCCCCGCGATCGATCCGGAGCTAGATCAGCTGACCACCCGCGAGCGCGACGTGCTTCGCCTCATCGCGAGGGGCTACACGTACAAAGAGGTGGCCGTCGAGCTGTCGATCGCCACGAAAACGGTCGAGAGCCACGTGTCCGCCGTACTGCGCAAACTCCAGCTTTCGACTCGCCACCAGCTGGCACGCTGGGCCACCGAACGTCGGCTCGTCTGATCCTCACCGGAGTGGGCGAACCGGTCGCCGGTCTACGCGGCCTGCCTACGCGACCTGCCTACGCGGCCTGCAGTGAAAGCCGGCTGATCTCCATCCGGAGGTGATACGAGAAATCCCCCGGGATGCCGGGCGTCGCATCAAGGGCTACGTCGTCAAACGTGCGATCCTCGTCCACCCACTGAAGGGTCCACTGCGGACCACGAAGCCATGAGTCGTACGGGCTAATCGCAAAGCGTCGAGCCTCGGTATCGCGCCGCGGAGCCGACTTCTGAAGGATCTCGAAAGCAGCTTGCACCTCGCGGAACGCCTCGGCACTTCCCCCGGGGGCGTCGGGATGGGTAGCGCGGGCGCGTCGAAAGAAGGCTCGCTTGACTTCGCTGTAAAAGGTGCCCTCGGCAACGCCGAGCACATCCCACGGGGTCCGACCCGCTTCCTGCATCGCACATCCTTGTGTTGTTGTTTGGCATCCATGCCATGAGCGGTTCCTTCCGCTCGCCGCTATTTCTCGGCCTGTCAGCGACCCACTTGAGAACTAACCGACTGACGCGCAGGTACCCATATCAAAGAACTTGATATCTCGAGACCCAGCTCGCTACAGTCGTAATATCAGGAGTCCTGATATTAGGGAAGTTCGACAGCTCGAGAAACGAGGACGGATGAGCATGGTGGAAGCCGGGGATTCGTGGATCGCCCCCGAAGGGACCGTCCGAGTGGAGTTCGACGATCCGATCGCGTGGCTGTATTTCAACAGGCCAGAGAAACGCAACAGCATGAACCCGACGCTCAACACCGAGATGGCATCCGCCCTCGAAATGCTCGAGGCTGACGAACGGGCCCGGGTGGTGGTGCTGACGGGAGCAGGCGAGAGCTGGTCGGCCGGCATGGACCTGAAAGAGTATTTCCGCGAGGTCGACGAGGGGCCACCTCACGTGGAGATACGGTCTCGCCGCGACAGCGCCGAGTGGCAGTGGCGGCGACTGATCCACTTTCCCAAACCCACCATCGCGATGGTGAACGGGTGGTGTTTCGGCGGTGCATTCACGCCACTCGTCTGCTGCGACCTGGCCATAGCGTCCGAGACCGCCACCTTCGGTCTCTCGGAGGTCAACTGGGGTATCCCGCCCGGCGGTCTGGTGAGCCGGGCCCTCGCCGAGACGGTACCCTCGCGAGACGCCCTGTGGTTCATCATGACCGGGGAGAGCTTCGACGGGGTTCGGGCAGCGCAGATGCGACTAGTCAACGAGGCAGTGCCCGCGGCCGCCCTCAAAGCCCGCACCGTCGAGGTTGCTTCAAGGCTCGCCGGTCTCAACCCGCGTGTCCTGCGGGCCGCGAAGGTCGGCTTCAAGAAGGCCCGCCTGATGTCATGGGACGAAGCCGAGGACTACCTGTATGCCAAGCTCGACCAGGCGGTCCTCGGCGACCCCGAACAAGGCAAGCAACGGGGCCTCAGCCAGTTCCTCGACGCAAAGACATTCCGGCCCGGTCTCGGCGCATACCAACGACCAGGCACGACCTAAACGAGGCGAAGGACCGGATCATTGGTCGGGCGTCGATACGCTTAGCGCGTGTACGCAAGTCCGCCAACAGGAATACGGCCGCATGGTAGGGCACGAATCGCCTACCGGGTTAAGCAGCTGGAGCTGGCTATTCGAGCCAACATCGATATCATGGCGCGTGCACACGGAATCACCGCTGTGCAGTACACAGCCCTGACGGTCCTGTGCCGCCAGCCGGGCATGTCGGGCGCGCAGCTCGCCCGACGGTCGTTCGTCTCGGCTCAGGCGGGCAGCGAAATGATCACCCACCTCGAGCGCAAAGGGTTGGTTCGTCGCGATGCCCATCCCTCCAACCGCCGGATCCTATGCATTCGCCTCACCGAGCAAGGAGAGGCCGTGGTCAACGCGTGCGAAGTCGAAATGGAAAAAATAGAGGGTCGGATGCTGGAGGGCGTCGCAGCCGACGGCGCCTACGAGCTGTACGAAATCCTCGACGTCTGCATACGCAACCTCGCCCGCCGGTAGGCCCCTTTTTTCCAAAGAGTTGCGTCAAGGCTGCGCGGCGACGTATGGAGTTGGTATGGATGCATCGACCCCGGATCCTCAACGCGTGGTGTCTGGCCCGACGATCGCCGGCGAGGGCTTGAAGTGCCTTGCCGAGCTGGCGTTGATACTCCGCACTCGGTTCGCCGCCACGGCTGCGCCGTTCGGTATCGGCTCGATGCAGGCGTTCCGGATCCTCGAGATCCTCGCTGAATGGCCCGAGCCAGTGGGCCCGTCGGCTCTCGCTGAGCGACTCTACTTGACGCGTAGTGCCGCTACTCAGATTCTTCACTCTCTTCAAGCCAAGTCGCTGATCGAGCGCACCGACCATCCCGACGACCGACGCCAGTCGGGAGCTCGGCTAACCGAGCGCGGCGCTGACACCGTGACAACGTTCATTCCGTTGATGCGTGCCAGAGAGGAGCAGGTGATGGCCGCGCTGACACTCGATGAGCAGCAGGTCTTCGTCGCCATGCTGCGACGGCTGATCGGCCACGTTATCTCGCTGGATTCCACCTCTAGCCCCCTTGACGCGACTAATGCGTAGGCCTACGCTGTTATTGCCCGCAACATGTATGAAATGGGGAAACTGTGACGGTACATGCCCTGGATCCAACGGTCGCCGTAGGGCGCTCCACCGTCGACACCGGAACTGCCTACGGCATGCCGGCGGGATGCTTCGACGACGACCTCGCGCTGGTCGGCCCCGGCACCGCGATGGGCGAGGTGTTCCGTCGTTACTGGCACGCCATCGCGCGATCGGATCGTGTGGGGACGACTCCCCAGACTGTACGAGTTTTGGGAGAGAACCTCGTCCTGTTCCGTGACCGGGGCGGAGTCGTGGGGTTGCTCTACCCGCGCTGCACGCACCGAGGGACGTCGCTTCTCTACGCGAAGGTAGAGGATGTCGGAATCCGCTGCTGCTACCACGGATGGCAGTTCGACGCTCAGGGCTTTTGCGTCGACCAGGCCGCCGAACCCGAGGGCGGGCGCCACAAGGAGCGCTACCGTCAGCCCTGGTACCCGGTGCGGGAGTACCACGGGCTCGTATTCGCGTACATGGGGCCTCCGGAGCGCAAACCCGCCTTCCCTATCTATGACGAACTCGAGAACCTTGCTCCCGGCGAGGTGCTGGTCACCGACGACGACAGCTTCGGCAGCGGCGGAGCCGGCGTGATCGACTGCAACTGGCTCCAGCACACCGAGAACGTGCTCGACCCGGCACACCTTCCGATCCTTCACAGCATGATCAGCGGCCCGCAGTTCGGCGCCCCGGTCCCGATATCCGCGACGATGACCCACCCGCAATACGAGTTCACAGACGTGGGTGTGATATCGATCAGTGACCGAGAGGTGGCCGGCGGCAAGGTGACGCGCAGCATTATCGAGGTTTGCGTTCCGGCGTTGCGTCTCGTTCCCAACCCGAGACGTGCGATCCAAGACGGGGTCGTCGACTCGGACTGCGACATTTTCGGTTGGGTGACACCGGTGGACGACACCCACTACCAGATATTTTCCATCGCCAAGTTCCCAGAGGGGCAGGACTACGGCACCTCGCGAACAACGATGAACGGCAAGCCTTGGGCGCAGCTCACCCCCGCAGAGCACCGTGACTTCCCCGGAGACTACGAGGCCCAAACAGGCCAAGGCCCGATCACTTTGCACTCCGAGGAGCATCTAGCGTCGACCGACCGCGGGGTGTCGATGCTTCGCATCTTCTACCGGCGCCAGATCGCAGCGGTACGTGACGGGCGGGACCCCGCCGGCGTGGTCGTCGGACCCGAATTCGTAAACACCCGCGTTCACGCATCACGCCGAGCGGTCATGGCGGGCGCTCAGGCGGATCCGGCTTGAACAACGAGGGCCTCGGCTCGTGGCCTGAGCGACGCCTCCGGATGAGTCCGGAAAGCGAGGCCGTGGTCTTCGAAGGCGAGCGAACCACATACGCTCAGCTGGCCGAGCGCTGCCGGCGTGCAGCGAACGCACTCAGGGTGTTGGGAGTAGGCCGAGGCGACCGCGTCGCCTACCTCGGCGAGAACCACCCCGCCGTATTGGAGACGCTTTTCGGAGCCGGCCAGCTAGGAGCCGTCTGGGTGGCAGTAAACGCCAGACTCGCTGCTGACGAGGTCCAGTTCGTCCTAAACGACTCGGGCGCGTCGGTGGTCGTCCACACCGCCGGCCTGGAGCCGGCGCCCGATCTCAAGGTCTGCTGCCCGACGGTGCGGCATTGGATACCACTGACAGCAAAGCCCGAAGGTTGGGACGCCCTTCTGTCGAGCGAGCCACCAGATGCGCTTGACGAGCGGGTCAGCCTCGATGATCTGTGCCTACTCATGTACACGTCAGGCACGACGGGCCGGCCGAAAGGCGTGATGCTCACCCACGCAAACATGACCTGGAACGCAATCAACCAAGCCATCGGCCTCGAGACCACGTCGGCTGAGCGAACTCTAGCGCTGGCTCCCCTGTTTCACATCGGTGGCCTCGGCGGCTCGGTGACCCCGACGATAATGCACGGCGGCACGGTCGTGATCCTCCCGCGCTTCGACGCAGACGTTGTCCTGCGCCTAGTCGAGGCGGAACGGGTCACGAGCTTCTTTGCTCCCCCCACCGTGATCGACATGCTCCGACGCCATCCGTCCTGGGATACCACGGACCTGTCAAGCCTGAGGACGATCTCCGTCGCCGGAGCGCCGCTCCCCGAGGAACTGATAGGACCTTGGCTCGACCGTGGCGTAGCCGTCCAGCAGGCATACGGCATGACAGAAAGCGCTCCGTCTGCCACGATCCTGGCGAGCTCCGACGCCCGCCTGCGACTCGGGTCGGCCGGCAAGATGTCATTTTTCACAGACGTACAGGTCTTCGACGCAAACGACGCTCCCGTCGGCCCGGGCGAGATAGGTGAAGTGCGCATCAAAGGGCCGAACGTGATGGCCGGCTACTGGAACAACCCGGAGGCCACGGACGAGGCATTGGTAGGCGGCTGGTTGCATACCGGTGACGCCGCGACGCTCGACGAGGATGGTTACCTCTACATACGGGACCGCTACAAAGACATGTTCATATCCGGCGGGGAGAATGTGTACCCGGCAGAAGTCGAGCGGGTCCTGCGTGGTCTTCCCGGGGTCGCCGACGCTGCGGTGATCGGCGTCCCCGATGCGCTGTGGGGCGAAGTGGGCTGGGGCTACGTCGTGGCTGAACCCGGAGACAGCCCGGACCCAGAGCAAGTTCGTCGAGACGCGCGACTCCTCTTGGCCGGTTTCAAAGTGCCTGCGAAAGTGCGCATCGTCGAGGCGCTCCCACGGACCGCTAGCGGCAAGGTCAACAAGCCGGAGCTGCGCAGGTCGGCGCTCGGCACTTCCGCCGAATGAGACTCTGTGGAACACTGGGGCTCCTTAGCGCTACAAAGGTGGGATGGCACCAAAAACCGAGCGGCGCTACACCCACGGCGACGAGTCGCGCCAGCGAATCCTAGAAGCGACAGCGCAGATCGCCGCCGAACGCGGCTATGAGGGAACGAGCATCTCGCTTGTCAGCAAACGCTCAGGGCTGCCCGCCTCGTCCATCTACTGGCACTTCGACAACAAGGACGAGCTTATCGCGACAGTTATCGAGGAAAGCTTCGCCCGCTGGTTGGCTTCGCTTCCCGCCTGGTCACCTCCCCGTGAGAGTGACGACCTTCTAGATCACTGCAGGAAAGTGTGGCGCGAATCCAGTGCCGCTCTCCTTGCCAATCAGGACTTCCTCCGGCTCGGGTTGCTGCTGACCCTCGAACGCCGCCCGTCAGAGCCCCGAGGTCGAGTCCGTTTTCTCGAGTGCCGGAAGCTCACTCGCCAGCGCCTCGCCGAATGGTTCGCAGCCTGCCTTGACTGGGCTGACGTTCCTTCGAACGAGGACACCGCCCGACGGTTGGCGGCCACGCAGATGGCGCTCGCCGACGGCCTCTTCATCGGCCTTCAGACGGGCGAGGACGAACAGGTACCAGGCGAGCTTTGGGATTTCGCCTTCTCGCTGCTGGCGTCGGTCATTCGCGACGAGCGCTCCGGCTAGCTGGTAGCGCTAGCGCTACCCCAAGGGAGAGGCCTCACTCCCGACAGCGCGAGAAAAACCACACGCTTCCCTGTAATGATTGCTACAGTGAAGGAGGGTACGAAAACAAAAGGGGAGGTCTAATGGCGGACGCGCCACGTGCACACCATGAGGTCGTAGAAACCGACGTGGTCGTCGTGGGCTTCGGGCCGGTAGGCGTCACAGCGGCGAACCTTCTTGGAACCTACGGAATCCGCACCGAAGTTGTCGAGCGGGAGCAGTCGGTCTTTCCACGAGCTCGCGCCGTGACGGTCAACGACTGGACGTTACGCATCTTCCAGTCGTTTGGCATGGCAGAACGGGCGATGGCCGACATGGAGGAGAACTCCGTTTTGCGCTGGAAGACCTACCAGGGTCGGGAGGTTTTCAGGCTCGGAGCGCGAGATTCGGGCCTCGGGTACCCGGGGTCGATGATGATCTACCAGCCCGCTATGGAGACAGTGCTTCGCGAAGGCGTCGCCCGCTTCGAGGGGACGGTCAACGTACGCTTCGGCGACGAGGTCACCGACATTCACCAGGACACCGATTGCGTCGAAGTGACGGTTCGCTCGCAGCACGGGTCCGAGCGGAGAATACGTGCCCGTTATGCTCTGGCGTGCGACGGAGGGTCGAGCACGGTCCGCTCCCGGATGGGCGTGGCGATGCTCGGTGAAACCCACGAAACCGAGTGGATCATCATCGACGCGGAGATGCTCCGCTGGTGGCCTGGCTGCAAGGATCTGGTGTTCTGGTCCGATCCTGATCGGCCCGTCGTGGACATCCCGCTTTCGCTCGGACACCACCGGTGGGAGTTCCCGCTCCAACCCGGCGAGCGCAAGGAGGATTTCGATTCGGACGAGGCGATCTGGAGGCTGCTTCGCAGTATGGGCCGCACGCCGGAGGAGGTCCGGATCGAACGTCACGCCTTTTACGTCCACCACGTGAGACACGCCGAGCGATGGAGGGTCGGGCGGGTTCTCCTGCTTGGAGACGCGGCGCATCTCATGCCGCCCTGGGCAGGCCAGGGAATGCAGTCAGGCATCCGCGACGCCGCAAACGCAGTATGGAAGGTCCGCGAGGTACTGGAGGGTCGCATCGGGGACAGCCTCTTGGATTCCTACGAGGCGGAGCGGGCCCCCCAGGTGGCCCAGGTCACTCAACTCTCCCAAAAGCTCGGGATGCTGATCGCCTCAGGCGACCCTCGTTTCGTGACCGCCCGCAACACCCTCGGCCCGGTGCTCAAACACGTCACGCCTCTCACCCGAGTGATCATGAGCGGTTCAGCGCCAGCACTGAGCGCTGGATGGTTCAGCGCCACACCGAGCAAGTCGGGTTCGGTCGGCCAGATGGTGCCGCAACCACCGATCAGCACGTCGAGGGGGCGTCGCGCGGTCTTTGACGAAGCACTGGGCACCGGCTTCTCTCTCGTCGGCTACGACAAAGACCCTCGAGTCGCAATTCCCGCCATTCACTTGGCAGCATGGGAGCGTCTGGGCGCCCGGGCGGTGACAGTACGCAATCGGGATGGCCAAGCGACATCTCCTAATGACTTCATCGACCATACGGGTCTGCTCGGAGATTGGATGCGCGACCATCACAGTTCCGTCGTCGTGGTCCGCCCGGACCATTTCGTAGCTGCGTCCGACGCAGACGGTCTGCATGTACCCGGCGGAGTCCGTGAAGGCGCTACGACGTCCGCGGCTGCGCACTAGCGAAACAGTCCAGAGGATCGGGGAGAATCAATGGGCATAGGCATTGCTATTATCGGATCTGGGAACATAGGCACCGATCTGCTCGTCAAAGTCAAACGGCTGTCGACTCGCCTGGACGCCCTAGCCATGGTCGGCATCGATCCTGAATCGGACGGCCTGGCCCGCGCCGCTCGCCTGGGGGTCGCGGTGACATCGGACGGCGTGGAGGGCCTGGTCGCCATGCCGGGCTTCGCTGAAATCAAAATCATCTTCGATGCCACGTCAGCGAAGGCGCATCGTGTAAACGCCGAGCTCCTCGCACCTCACCGGAAGTTTCTCATCGACCTGACGCCTGCAGCCATAGGCCCATACGTGGTTCCTGCTGTCAACCTCAAGGAGCATCTCGACGCTACCAACGTCAATATGGTGACCTGTGGCGGCCAGGCCACCATCCCGGTGGTCGCTGCCGTTTCGCGAGTGGCGGCGGTTCCCTATGCCGAGATTGTGGCGTCGATCGCATCCCGATCCGCCGGACCCGGAACGCGGGCGAACATCGACGAGTTCACCGAGACCACTGCCAGAGCGATAGAGCAGGTAGGAGGAGCCCGACGCGGCAAGGCGATCATCGTTTTGAACCCCGCCGAGCCGCCGATGGTCATGAGGGACACAGTGGTCTGCCTCACCGATGACGCCGATCCTGGTGCCGTCACGGCCAGCATCAACGAGATGGTCGCCCAGGTGTCCACGTACGTCCCTGGCTACAGGTTGAAGCAGCCCGTACAGATCGTCGCGGTCGACGACGACGAGCCTTTGCAGACCCTGTTGCCGCCCGACACGGCGAGGCCTCGCTGGAAAGTGACCGTGTTCCTCCAAGTCGAAGGAGCTGCGCATTACCTGCCGTCCTACGCCGGCAACTTGGACATCATGACTTCCGCTGCGTTGCGCACAGCCGAGGAAATCACCGCCCACAATTTTGACCGGTTAGGCGTTTGAGGCCTTGACGAAAGTATTTTTCCAAGACGTCTCGCTCAGAGACGGGATGCACGCCCTAAGACACCGAGTGGCGCCGGAACGCCTCGCCGAGATCGCGGCAGCGCTCGACGCCGCCGGAGTCGATGCAATCGAGGTGGCCCACGGCGACGGGCTCGGCGGAGCAAGCATCACATACGGGCCCGGAAGCCACACCGACGACGTTTGGATCAAGGCGGCGGCACGAGCCGTCCGCAAAGCCCGCCTGACGACGCTGCTCCTTCCGGGCATCGGAACTGTCGCCGACCTCGAGCGGGCCCACGCGCTCGGTGTCACGTCAGTGCGGGTCGCCACCCACGCCACAGAGGCCGACGTCGCTCTACAACACATCGCAAGGGCACGCGATCTCGGGATGGACGCGTCGGGTTTCCTCATGATGAGCCACATGGCCCCGGCGGACGCGCTCGCCCGTCAGGCGAAGCTAATGGAACAGGCAGGAGCGCACTGCATATATGTCACCGACTCCGGCGGACGCCTGACCATGGACGACGTCCGGGACCGTGTACGAGCCTACAGGCAGATCCTGGATCCGGCCACCGAGCTCGGGATCCACGCCCACCAGAACCTCTCCTTGGCAGTCGCCAATACAGTTGTAGCTGTTGAGGAAGGCGCTACCCGGGTCGACGCTTCGCTCGCCGGCATCGGCGCAGGAGCAGGCAACTGCCCCATCGAGCCGCTCGCAGCTGTCGCCAATCTGCTCGGCTGGGAGCACAACTGCGATCTGTTCGCACTCCAGGACGCCGCCGACGACCTGATACGCCCTCTCCTTGACCGCCCAGTCCAGGTCGACCGGGCCACGTTGACCTTGGGCTACGCCGGCGTCTACTCGAGTTTTCTGCGCCACGCCGAGGCCGTGGCCGCGGAACACGGTCTCGACACCCGTGCGGTACTGGTCGAATGCGGCCGCCGGGGCCTGGTAGGCGGACAGGAGGATCTGCTGACCGACGTTGCGCTCGACCTAGTTGCGTCACCGGCTGGTCTCGAAGACCGGCATACCACCAAACACGACTGATCAATCCAAAGGAAGCAGCGGATGGAAAGGCAAGTACAATGCTGAACGATTCCTTCGCCGGCGTCGAGTCGCTGGCCTACGTCGGCTTCGAGTCGCCGACAGCTGAGGAGTGGCGGACCTTCGGTCCCGAAGTCCTCGGGGCGGAGCTGGTCGACGGAGACGACCCTACGGTCCGGCTGCGCCTGGACGACCACGCTTGGCGGATCGCGGTGCACGCCGGCAGCGTCGACCGTTTGGCCTACCTCGGCTGGTCAGTCAAAGGACCGGATGCCCTCGCTCGGATATCCGAACGGCTCGCTGACGCCGGAGTCAAAGTCGAGGAGGGAGAGCCAGGCGAGATTGCGGAGCGCCGAGTGCAGGCGATGGCTTGGTTCGAGGATCCCGCGGGCTTCCGTCACGAGGTTGCCTGGGGACAGCGGGTGAGGCCGTCGTCGTTTCGCCCGGGCCGTCCAATCTCGGGGTTCGTGACGAACGGCGGCGGCCTCGGCCATCTGGTGCTCGTCGTACCCGATCGTGACGCCGAAGAGCGGTTTATCACGGAACTTCTCGGTCTTCGCTTGTCCGACCAGATCGACATGGGTCCCGTCGGACTGCGCTTCTACCGTTGCAACCAGCGCCATCACAGCCTCGCCTTGGTGCCCGTTGCGGGCATGGTCGGCGTGCACCATTTGATGGTGGAGGTCGGATCGATCGACGACGTCGGCACCGGCCTCGAGCTGGTCGAGCGGCGGGGCATGCTTGTGGCCCTTTCGCTCGGTCGGCACACGAACGACCTGATGACGTCGTTTTACGTTCGGTCACCGTCGGGCTTCGAGGTGGAGTACGGCACCGGGGGTTTGCTTGTCGACGAGACCGCATGGGAGGGCACTTCGTATGAAGCGATAAGCGTCTGGGGACATCACCCGCTTGCCGGTCTGGCCCCAGGTTCCGCCGTTACACAACACAAGGGAGCGACAAGTTGAGCAGAGATTCCGCAATCGAAATTCGAAGTCGCGTCGTCGAGGCGGCCGGCTTCAAATTCTGGGTAAACGAGACAGGTGACAGCAAAGCACCTCCGCTGCTTCTCCTTCACGGCTCCGGCCCGGGAGCTACGGCCCTGTCCAACTGGGAGGGGGTCATGGCGGAGCTCGGACGGGACTTTCATTGCGTCGCTCCCGACATAGTCGGCTTCGGCGACTCCACCCACCCCGAGGATCCCCCTGTCGGGACTGGTCCGTTCGCCCAGCTTCGCGCCGAGACCTTGCTCGGGCTTATCCAAGCCCTCGGACTGTCCGAGATCACGGTCGTAGGCAACTCGATGGGCGGCACGATCACCCTTCGGATGCTCGCAACCGACCCGACGCCTTTCGAGAAGGTTGTCCTAATGGCGAGCGGGGGCGCCCCGACCTCCAGCCCGCCCCCGGCGCTGGGACGCCTCGCTTTCTTCTACAACGAGCCGACGGAGCAGAAGATGGCGGAGCTCATGTCGGAATTCGTGTCCGACCCAGCCGTGTTCGGAGACCGCCTGCAAGCTATCGCCGCTTCGCGCATGCCTATGGCTGAGCGGCCCGACGTTCGCCGCTCGCACATCGCGACTTTCACTTTCGTGGACTCTCCGATGGTCGACCTCGACGCCGTCGGTCGCATCACCCAGCCGGTCCTCGTCATCCACGGCCGCGAGGACCGTCTCATTCCCGTGTCGTCTGCATCTTGGTTTGCTGAGACCATTTCGGACTCGCAGGTACACATCCTCTCCCACTGCGGCCATTGGGTACAGATCGAGCAGCGGGACCGTTTCGTGTTCCTGGTGCGTGCCTTCGCACGCGGCGACATCTGAGCAGGAAAGGGCACGCATCGTGCGAGGCAAGATCGACACCCACCAACACGTCGTTCCACCCGCGTATAGAAGCTGGCTAGTGGATCAAGGCATCGACGCGGGTGGCTTGGCATTGCCGACCTGGGAGGCGGACGCAGCCACCGAGATGATGGACAAGCTTTCGATTCGCGCAGGAATCCTCTCCGTGTCGACGCCGGGGGTACACCTACGCGGAGACCACCGAGCGCCCGACGACGAAGCGCGATCGTGGGCAAGGAAGGTCAACGAGTTTGCCGCAGGGGTGGTGGAAGATGCCCCGGATCGCTTCGGGTTCTTTGCCACGCTCACTCTGCCCGACGTGGACGGAGCCTTGGCGGAGGCGGCGTACGCACTCGACATCCTGCACGCCGACGGCGTCGTGTTGCTCAGCAGTGTCTACGGACGCTATCTCGGGGACCCCGAGTTTGCTCCGCTCTTCGACGAGCTCAACAGGCGGTCGGCTGTGGTATTCGTTCACCCATCCGAGCTCCTCGCGCAGCCGGTCACCGGTGTCCCGGCGTTCGCGATCGACTTTCTCCTCGACACCACCCGAACCGCCCTCCACATGGCGATGAGCGGAACGCTGGCCCGCTGCCCTGATTTGAAGGTCATCTTGAGTCACGGCGGAGGCTTCCTTCCCTACGCAGCGCAGCGCATGTCGCCTTTCGCCGGGCTGGGCGACCCGACCGCTGGGCTCGAGCTG
>JAKAZH010000247.1 GCA_021815935.1 Actinomycetes bacterium | reverse complement strand
TTGTCACAACCAAACGGGCGCGGGGCACTCCACAAGCCGACCGCTCCTTCGACACGCGCAACAAGCCGCCCTACGTCGCGCTGTCCGGGTGGCGGCCACCCGGAGAAAACCCATACCCGGCCGGTACCGATCTGCAAAACCGCTGGATTGGTGTCCCGGCAGTCCCACCGGCCGGCGAGAACCGACACCGGTCCCGACGAATTGCTGACGAGTTGAACGGGGCCGGACGGGCCGACGACAATCAAGGTTTGCCCCGGCTGTGACTCATTGGATCTGCCTCCTAGGGTGCCAACAAGTACGCCGATGCCGAGCGCGAAAGTCACTGCTACAGCTACTGCCACTACCGCGGCCAGGACACGGCGGGCCGGGAGCGCCATCCGAGGTTTCTTGGTAGAAGATGTTGAGCGCGGCCGCCCCGAAACCCGCTCCGCCGTGGCTTCGCTCAGTGCAGCTAGTGCTCTTGCGAGAGACCTGAGATCTGTGTCGCTTCGCCGGAAGCGCCGGCACTGCCGGCTTGTGAGCAGGCGGTTCAACTGACGGGCCGGCGGGTGTCGCGTGCCTGGCGACTTCGAATCGAAGTCACCGAGATGCTCGGCGACCATCGAGACGACTGCGTTACGGTCAGCCACGGCAAGCGTCGACCATTCGGAGGGATCACTTGCCCATCGGGCGCTTCCGAAGCCGCAAAGCACCGGGTGGCCACCGTCGTCCAAGATGACGTGATCGCCGGAAATGGCGGTGTGAGCGCAGCCGATGTCGTGCAGGTCGCTGACAGTGGTGCACAGCGCTGCGCCCCACGCTGCGACTACGGCGTAGGACCCGGTCGGGGAGTCGGAGACAGCGCTTCCGACGATCCGGTCGAGCATGAGGCGGTCATCGGCCGCGGACACCAGCCGCACCACACCTGGATGCGCGACAGCTCGCAGCGTTGCTGCCTCGCGACGGAGGCGGTCCAGATCCTCAGCTGTCTCGGCGACCTTCTCCACCACGCCCGGATGGATACGCAGTAACATATAGTCAAAGTATATGTAAAAGCCCAACAATGCAAGTTAGAACTGGAAATATTGTAAGAGTGAGGAGGCGGTACCTCGGCAGTTACCCTGCCGGGTGGGAGATACGGAGCTTGAGGGCGGTAGAGCGCTATCATGTGGCGCGAACTTGATTGGACTGATGGGGTTAATCTGATCGACGGAACCCGCCGGTGAAGGCCACAATCGCTGAGTTGACTTCCGCCACGGTGGAGGTGAGCCTCCGACGTTTTCTGCTCCATGAGGGAGGGGTCCGCCTTGGCCGGGATCCAGAGGATGTCCACCAGGCGAGGGTCGCAATCCGGCAACTTCGGGCCAATCTGGGCGCGCTCGAGCCGTTCGTCGAGACGTTGGCGTACCGTCAAACCGTGGAATCACTTCGCCCCCTTGGGCGCCTGCTCGGTGCTGTCCGGGACGCTGACGTGCTGGCGGCCCGCCTCAGGCGCGCAGCGGAGACCCTGGAGGTGGATGACCGCGCTCGGTTGGATGAACTTGTCGAGCGGCTTCACGTAGAGCGCGACGAGGCCCACTGCCGGCTACTGAACCATTTAGGCCAGGAATCCCACGCTTTGCTCATAGATCGGCTGTACCGGCTGAGCGAGGACCCGCCTTTGATTGACCCGTCGGCGAAGGCTGCGCCTTTGCTCGTCCCCATCCTCGTTCGTAGTTGGGGGGAGCTGTCCAAGGCAGTGAGGAAGCTCGGGGACAAGCCCACTGACCGGCAACTCCACCGCGTCCGCGTCCGCGTGAAACGCTGTCGCTATGTCGCGGAAA
Source organism: Actinomycetes bacterium (assembly GCA_021815935.1). The sequence continues at coordinate 1,269 of JAKAZH010000247.1, read as the reverse complement.
TGTCCGGTGTCGTTGTCGGGACCCGAGCGCGACGCCTCGGTCGAGCCATCACGCCGCTACAGGAAACTCTGGGTGAGCTGCAGGACGCTTCGGTCGCTGAAAGATGGCTTCGCTCGGCGGTCGCAGACGCAAGCAGTCACCAAGCGATGGTCGCCGGCCAGTTGATCGGTGACGAGAGAAGGCGAGCAGAGCTCGTCCGGAGCGAATGGAGGTCTGAGTGGGACTCGGTCCGAGCTAAAGGTGCCACAGATTGGTTAGGCCGGGGTTCGAGCCTGCGATGAGTGTGCTGCTCGTTCGCCACGCGAGCGCCGATGACCGATCGAGTTGGAACGGCGAGGACCACCTGCGGCCCTTGGACGACAGAGGACGCCGGCAGGCTGAGGCGCTGATCGAACACCTGGACGGGTACCCATTTACCTTGGTCCTGTCAAGTCCGGCTCTGCGGTGTGTGACCACCGTCGGCCCACTGGCGGCAGCCCGGAACTTGACGATCCGCGTTCGCGAGTCCCTGGCGGAGGCGAACGAACAACGCTCACTGGATCTCGTTCGCTCTTTGGCGGGAACGGACTGTCTCGTTTGTACACACGGGGACAACATCCCTTTCATCGTGTGGCACTTCGCCTTCTTCGGCGGGCTTGACATTGGGCCCGAGCCCGAATGGCGGAAGGCCTCTGCCTGGGTGCTACAGACTGCTTCCGGGCGATTCGTCGGGGCGAAATACCTACCGCCGCCCTTGTAGCGGACAACTGATCGCCGAGGTATAAAAGGAGGCCACGCCGATCCGGAGATGTGCAAGCCAGTTCAGGGCTTCTGCCAAATGCCGGGGAGCGGAGGTTGAGAGGCACTGCTTGGTCAGGCGATCTATCCCCAGTGCGGCTCCACTCCTGGGGGCAGAGCGACATCGAAAGCATTCAGGGTGAACGACACCAGCGCGTAGTAGCCGCAGAGGGTCACGAGCTCGACCAGTTGGACATCGCCGAGCTGGGCTTGGGCGTCGCTATGGGTGGATTGGGACAAACGACCAGTTCGGACGATTTCGGAGGCGACCCCGTGGACTACACGCTGCGTGTCGTCGCTGAATACCGGCTCCTGTCCGGCGCCAAGGCTTGCGATGACGGCTTCGGGCACGCCGTGGTGGCGGGCCATCGCAGAGTGGGCGAACCACTCGAACTCGGCCTTGAAGTGCGCACCGACGGTGATGATGGCCAGCTCTATCAGCGTTCGGTCCAGAGCCATGTCGTAGCGGAGGGCTGAGCCGAGCGCCGCCAG
>JAKAZH010000246.1 GCA_021815935.1 Actinomycetes bacterium | reverse complement strand
GCGTGAACGAGAAGATCGGGCTGGCCGAGCATGGCCCAGCTGGTGTCGTCGTCGCCAGCGGTGTCCCAGCGGTGGAGGGCGAACTCGCTGCGCATGTGCGGCACGAAGGCCGCGACTGACATTTCCCGGCCTGTCCAGGGGATCACAGCGTCGGCCTGTCCGGCCAGCACCTGGTCGATGAGCACCGACATCTTGGCCTCCTCCTCTCCGACACGGCGCCGCAAGACCGGGTCGTCCATGTCCCGATAGGGGGCTTCACGAACCTCGAAGCTCTGGGTGGCTGGGACTGGGTCTCCGGCCAGGTACGGCCTGAGGTGGCGGGATACCTCAGCTGCGCCGCCAGCGAGATGGGCAATGACCTCGTGGGTGGTCCAGCCCGAACAGGCGGAGACCGATTCGGGGGCGCTGTCTTGAAGAGCGTCGAGGAAAGCTGTGGCCTCGACGCTGCGGGTGTTGTCGGTGTGCATGGCGCTCAGCCTGCTCGCTGAATATTTCAGGTAGCGTCGAAACGTGGATGTCGATGTAGCAGCTGCCGCCGGCCTGTTCGCCGACCCGACCCGGGCCGCGATCGTCGCTTCTCTGCTCGACGGTCGGGCCCTCACCGCCGGTGAGCTCGCCAGCACCTCGGGGGTATCGGCGCCAACCGTCAGCTCCCACATCCGGCGACTCCTCGACGCCGGGATAATCGCTCTCGACGCTCAGGGTCGGCACCGCTACTACCGCCTCGCCGACGAACGCACCGCCAGAGCGTTCGAGGCGCTGGCCGCTCTCGCCCCGATCCGCCCGGTTCGCTCACTGCGCGAATCCCGGATCGCAGTAGAGCTGCGCTGGGCGCGCACCTGCTACGACCATCTCGCTGGGACGGTTGCAGTCGCGCTGGCCGACACTCTCGTCGGCGACCGGGTGATCGTCGTCTCCGATGGCCGCTACCAGCTGGGCCCCGGTCCGTCGACGGCGTTGGTCGAGTTCGGCATTGATCTCGGCGCAACTGCCCGGACTCGCCGGTCGTTCGCTCACCCCTGCCTCGACTGGAGCGAACGCCGCCATCACGTCGCAGGCGCTCTCGGCGCGGCTCTGCTCGTCCGGATGGTCGATCTCGGCTGGGTGAGCCGTCACCCCAACAGCCGGGCGGTGGTCGTTCACCCGTCTGGGCGCAAAGGGCTGGAAGAAAGTCTTGGCTGCGCGCTACCAGAGTTCGCGGCGGCGGCACCAGCGAACTGATCACTAGGACGAACTCCTCGGCGGGCGGGGCGCAAGCGGCAGGCACATCCTACGCTGGGCCTACCGGTCCGTTCAGACCGTCGGCGCCGGGTCGTACCGGAGGCCCCGGCGAACCTCCCGGCCCGTTCGATCCCGGCGAGGCGAATGACGAGGGGCAAGGCCATCTCAATCCCCGCCGAGATACCGGCTGAGGTGATCACATCCCCGTCGTCAGCGAAACGCTCGTCGCCTCGGATGTCGATAGTGGGACCGGGATGGTGGAGCAGTCGAGGGCTCGCCGGTGGGTCACATCGTCGCGAACGAACCCACCGGCGGCGTCAGGACGCCCTCAGCCAAGGAGCGGCACCATCTGGCCCGCTTCGATAACAATGAGAGTATGACCGAGTCCTTCGCAGAGCGGTTCGTGACGGTCCGCTCCAAGTTCGGGCCGCTCGCCTGGGGGTTCGATCCCTCTGCGACGATCCTCGAGTCGTGGGGTCTTGGTGACACACCCGATGGCCTGGACCGCTTCGCCGACCTCGCCCTGGAGGCAGCCAGCGGGATCGTCGGGATCATCAAGCCGCAAGCTGCGTTCTTTGAGCGGCACGGATGGCGGGGGTTCCGCACCCTGCAACGCTTGGCGGTGGACGGACGCAGCGCTGGACTGCTGGTGATCATCGACGCCAAGCGTGGTGACGTCGGAACCACCAACGACGCGTACGCGCAAGCGTTCCTCGGAGCTGACGCCCCGCTGGCGGCTGACGCTCTCACCGTCCACCCGTACCTGGGCGTCGCTGCCATGACGTCGTTGGTTCGCCGAGCGCAAGAGGCGGGGAGCTGCCTTCTCATCGTCACCCGCTCCTCGAATCCCGAGGGCCGCCAGATCCAGTCGGCCACCGTCGGCTACGCCAGCGTCGAACAGGCCATCCTCGACGAGATCGGACGCCTCAACGCCGAGCTGGCCGCGGGCAGGATCGGCCCGGTCGGAGCGGTTATCGGTCCCACCCATATCGAACCTGGCCTCGACCTGCGCAGCCCCCAGGCCATCTATCTCGCCCCGGGAGTCGGCGCACAAGGGGCGACCGCCTCTGATGTGGCTCGTGTCTTCGAGGCCTGTCCCGACCGAGTCATCCCTAGCGCCTCGCGTCTTCTGCTTGAGCCCGGACCTGAACTCAGCCGACTTCGAGACACCGCCTCGGCCTTGGCATTGGAGATCAACCTCACGCTCAACAATAGCGTTACTGCCCTAAGTTCATCAACCAAGGCACCCACAAGGCCCCCCAGCGCCCTGACCTTGGGTTCCTCGCTGACAACCCTTCCGTAAGGGTGAACCCATGGCATTACGCCATCATTCGCGCGTCGGTGTCGAAGATGGCGAGTTCGCCGGGGGTGCAGAGGTGGCGGACGACGAAGGCGCGTTCGTTGACCCTCCACAGCCCTTCTCCTTTGGCCAACTCAGGCAGCTGGGCGATCTCGACGGTGGTCAGCCCGAGGAGTTTTCCGGCGGCCTGGGCTTCGTCGTAGGGTTCGTTGTAGAGGATGCGGGTGGCGGTGTCGCCGAGCAGTCCTTGAGCGAGCCCGCGCGATTGTGATCCCGTGTCGCCGACGGCGTCGAGGTCGGAGAGGCGGTGCACGATCATCAGGTTGGCGAGTCCCCACGCTCGGGACAGTTTCCATTGGGCTTGCATCCTGGCGAGGAGGGCGGGTTGTGCCAAGAGCCGCCATGCTTCGTCGTAGACGACGAGGCGTTGGCCGCCGCCGGGGTCGGCGAGGGCGGCTTCCATCCAGGTGGACGCGCAGGTCATGACGAGCCCGATGAGGGTGTCGGAGCCGGAGATGGCGGACAGGTCCAGGGTGAGCATCGGCACTGACGGG
>JAKAZH010000245.1 GCA_021815935.1 Actinomycetes bacterium | reverse complement strand
GACGGCGAAGCGGCGATCCTCGCCAGCCGGCCGCGGTCTTCATCGGTCATCAACAACGGCGGGGCACCACGCATCGTCAACATGATGCCAATCCTAGCCCCAACCTATTTACAAGACGCAGCACTATGCGCCGTTGCTCCTCGAGGCTACCCATCGCAGAAAAATCGCTTACGGTATTCGACGTGTCCAAAGTGTCGCACTGGGGGGCCTTTGGCAGTTGCGGGCGGTTCGGTGTCTCGATCGAAGTTGCCACCAGGGAGGTGGGGCCGTGAGCGGTGGCGTCTCTTCAGCAGAAGAAATAGCTACACTCAAGATGGAGCGTCCCCATCTAGTTCTAGTCGGCGCGGGCGCAAGCAGGGCAGCGCTTCCGGCTGGTGACCGCGACGGGCGGCCGGTGCCACTCCTAAAGTTTTATGACATCTTAAAGAAAGCGAGCTGGGCCCCTACTTAGTTTCCGGGTAGGGACCCCGAAACCGCCATTATTGCCCCGGTTCGTCGCCCAAGTCAACGACATGAGTCGAATGGCAGGCCAAGCTAAACCTCTGCCAAGATCTCATCCAAACGCTGACCGAGCCGCCGAAGGTCTTGGTTGTACTGCTCGATACGCTCTATAGGCAGTTGGCGCCATAAGCTGTCCGGGTAGTTGAGGATAAAGTGGATTGCTGTCCGAATCTCTTCCTCGGTCAAGGCTCGGTCATTGTCTGCGTTCGTCGGCATGAACATTAGATTACACGCAGGTCGAGCCTCACGATGAACTCGGTCCCTGAGACTAGCGGGACCTTCCTGGCTATGGCTCTGGGGGCCCTGGCGGGGCTGTCTCGTACTTTCTTCCAAACATGTCTCTGACCAGCGCGTTTGCTGGTCAGAGGCTCGCGTTGGCGTGCTCGGAGGGTGTATGACCTAATACATGGCATCGATCATCGGCAAGACCATCAAGGGCCAGACCTACTACTACCTACGTGAGGCGGCCCGGGTAGGCGGCAAACCGAAGATCGTCTCCCAGCGCTACTTGGGCAAGGCAGCCGACATCGAGGCGGCGGTGGCCGGCGCGACGACGATGCCCGACCGCACCCGCCACCTCGCGTTCGGTGATGTTGCCGCAGTGTGGGAGATGCTGCGCCGGCTGCGAGTCGCTGACATCGTCTCAACGAGGTCGTCGGCGTCCGTCACGGCGATGCTGCGGCCTCGGTCGCGACCTACATCGCCCTGGCCACGCTGAACCGGGTCGTTGATCCCTGCTCGAAGCTCGGGTTCTCGCAGTGGTGGGCGACGACCGCAGGCGATCGTTTCGTGCGCCTACCCGCCGCTGCGCTCGACCATCGGCGGTTCTAGGACGCCATGGACGCCATCGGCGAGGCGGACATCAAAGAGATCGAACGTCGGATCGTGTCCGCGATGGTCGAGACCTTCGGTGTCGACCTGTCGGGCCTGGTGTTGGACATGACGAACTTCGCCACGTGGATCGATTCGTCCAACGAGCGCGCCCCGATCGCCCAGCGAGGTCACTCCAAACAGAAGCGGGCCGATCTGCGCATCGTCGGTCTCGGCCTCATCGTGTCGAGAGACGGCGGCGTCCCCCTCGTCAGCCACGCCTACCCCGGCAACCGTCCCGACGTCACCCAGTTCAAGGCGATGGGCGACGAGCTCGTCGCCCGTTTCGCCACGCTCGGCACCGCAGGTAAGCCCTGCGGGGGTGACCGCCTCACCCTCGTCTACGACGCCGGGCAGAACTCCGACGAGAACTACAAGGCCGTTGACGGCGCTCCGTTGCATTTCGTCGGCTCACTGCCCCCCTCCGATCACCCCGATCTGCTCGCCGTCGGAAAGGACCGCTACAACGTCGTCGACGCCGCCGCCTTCCCCGGTCTCAGCGCGTTCGAGGCGACAAAGGCTGTTTTCGGTCACCAGGGCCGTGTTGTCGTGTGCCACTCGGAGGGACTCCACACCAAGCAAGCCCGCGGCTTCGATCAGACCCTGGCCAAAGCAACCCGCCAACTGAGCGAGGTCGCCGCCCGCCTCGCGCGCGGCAAGTGCCGCAAGGCCAAGGACAAGGTGGAGGCCGAGATAGCCGCCATCGTCGCGGCCCGCTGGGTGGCCCGGGTGATCTCCACCACCCTCACCGGCGACAGCCCGGCCGAGCTGCGACTGACGTTTCGCACCAGCGCCGTGGCCCGCTTTGCGCTCGAAGACGAGCTGTTTCGGAAAAAGGATCCTCTTCAGCGACAAGACCATCGACGCTGCATCGACTGAGACCATCGTCGCTGACTACCGCTCCCAAGAAGCCGTCGAGGGCGACTTCCGCCAGATGAAAGATCCCACTGTCGTCTCGTTCTCGCCGATGTTCCATTTCACCGAAGCGAAGATCCGCGTGCACGTCTTTTACTGCGTGCTCGCTTTGACCGTCGCCCGGCTCATGGTCCGCGAAGCCGACCGGGCAGGGCTGCACCTCAGCGTCCGAGCCCTCCTGTCGAGCCTTGCCGCCATCCAAGAGACGGTACTGTTCTACCAAGGCGAACGAGGACGGCCCCGTGCACGGCGGATGCTCACCGAGATCGACCCCACCGGCCAACGCCTCTACGACCTGTTCGGCCTGGCCGGCTACGCCCCCGCAAGACCATGACCGCCACAGCTGGCGTCCCAACCACATGGGAGATCCTCGAAGCCGCCCTCCTCGGCCGCCGACCTGTCACCGTGTCCTACCACGGGCAGCGACGCCTCGTCTGCCCCCACGCCCTCGGCTGGAAAGAAGGCCGGGCCATGCTCCTCGCCTACCAGACCGGCGGCCACACCACTACCGGTGCGCTCCCCGCCAATCCCAGACACCGCTGGCGCTGCTTGTACCTCGACGACATCGAGCGCATGCTTGTCCCCGACCAGGCAGGCAAGTGGCAGACCGCCGACAACTACAACCCTGCTGCCCCCTTCCCCGCCATCGACAAGGTCACCATGGCCATCACCTCCCCTGTTGCCTCATGTCAAAACCTCCGGCAAGCCTGATCCGTTGCCTCACGTAAAACCTCCGGCTAGCGCCCCTCGACGAAGGCCCGGTTGACGGGCGGGCGAACGGGGGCCGGGGCCTTGCTCAGA
>JAKAZH010000020.1 GCA_021815935.1 Actinomycetes bacterium | reverse complement strand
CCAGAGCTCTCGGTGCTGCTATTCGAGCGCTGCGGATGGACCGACTCCGAGTACCGAGCGTGGTCCCACCGCAATGCCACGGAAGGAGTGATCCTCTGTCTGCCTACCAGGTGGCAGGATCAAATAGCCTTCCGCCTCGCATTCGTGAATCCCGACACGAAAGCCGAAGAGGTCATCGATATCCTCGAGACGCTGCGATAGGGGCGCAACCGAGAATAAATGAATCGGGTGCGGCGCTGTAGGAGTGAGCTATGCGGCGAGGGGTAGGATGCCGTCGGCGTAGCGGGATTCGTGGATTCGTTGCTGTTCGTGGTTGAGGTGGTAGGCCCAGTATTCGTCGAAGTCGCCGTTGGCCTGAACAGCCCGCAGCTCGAGGACGGTGTGACGCTGTCGTGTATCCCACGAGAACTGTCTGGCTTCTCAGGGGACAGAACCCGACACGATCCGAACCGCTGAAAACGAATCGATCACGAACGATGTACCTGCACGAGCCCTCGATGACGTCATTTAACTGCACCTCCGGTAGCGGTTGTTTGGTTTCGGGTGATGAGCCGTGCGATTGCGGGCCGGGCTCGGAACTCGGCTTCGATGTCGGGCGTGAATGGGATGCAGAGCGCGCCGGTGGCGGGCTGGCGGTAGGGGATCTGGTCGTTGCGTAACCAGTAGTAGATGGTGCCGGTGCTGACACCGAGGCGGGTCGCGACGTCGCGCACGGTCAGCTCGCCAGGTTCGAGCGGCGACGGGCGGACCAGGCCGATCGTGGTCCGGACGTTGCGTACATCGCGGATGGTGAAGTCGTGGCCGTGCGCGGTTGTTAGCCCGAGGGCTCGCAGTTCGGCGGCGATGTCGGTGTCGCGCATGTTCTCGTTCTTGCGTCGCCGGATGAGTTCGACGGCGGTCGGGTCGGTGAGGATGAGGGTTCGTGTGACGATGTGCTGTTCGTGAGCGCCGGCGTGCCAGCGGATCCCGACGCGGATCTCGTTTCCGGTGGGGTCGGAGGTGAGGGTGATGTCGTTGATGAGGGTCCGCAGGATGCGTTTGCGGTCCCGTGGGGAGGTGGTCGGCTCGTTCCACAGCCGGCGGAGGTCGGCGGCAAGCGATTTGAGGTCCGTGGTGTTGGGCAGAGGCGGCCGCTGGGCGGTCTGGGCTTGGAGCGCGGCTTCGGCTTCGGCGACGACGGTCAGCTTGGCTTCCCATCGTTGTTCGAGGCTGCGGGCGACGAGCCGGTTCTCGGGTTCGCACAAGTTGAAGGCGCGCTCCGCGCGGCCGCCTCGTAGCGGGCCCGCTCGAGTCGTAGCTCGAAGGCCCGCAGGCAGTGGGCTTCACGCTGGGAGAGTTCGTCTGCGGCGGCGATGGCCAGAGCGAGCTGATCGGGGGTTACGATCTCCAGTAGGCGTCGCTCCACGATGGGGTCGACCAGCGCGGCGCTGACCGACCGGCACCCGGGGGTGTGGGTCTGGTCGAGGCGGGAGCGGCATTGGTAGTGCGCGGTGTTGGCGTTGGAGTAGTAGACGCTCATGCCGGTCCCGCAGTGCCCGCAGAGGACCACGCCTTGGAGCAGCGCGGAGCCCTCGCGCGGCGGCCGGGCACCGCGTTGGGACCGGTTCGCGGCGAGGCGGCGTTGGTTGGCGTTGAAGGTGTCCCAGGTGAGGTATGCCTGGTTTCTCTGGGCCTTTCGTTTCTGTCGGGAGTCGGCTATAGAAGTGAGGTCTACAGAGGGGGTGAAGGGAGTTCAACTCTTCTTGTAGCTGAGGAGCGATCGTTTGAGAACCACGTCGAAGGGTTTGCTCAACTGTACGAACGCGTGTTCCCAAGCGCGCGGTGCCGCGTTATTTTGCGTTGATGGCGGCCTTCCCCGACGGTTTGGCGCCCCAGCCTTCGGCCTGCTCAGCCGCCTCGGCTGACAAGGCACCCAGTTCTGCGGTCAGGGCCCGGAGTCGATTGGCGTTGTCGAACCAGGGCCGGTAACGCTCCACTTGAGCGGAGCTGAGATTGCGGGTCACGGTCTTGCCATTGACCTTGCGGGTCCAGGACCAATAGGGGCCGTGCAGGCGGCTTGAGTCGGTATGGCAGACGCACGTGGGGGTGCCGCAGCGGCTGGTGCGCTGGACGAGGCTGCCAGGGAGGCAGTATCCGAGCTTGGTGATCTCGGTCACGATCTGACGCTGGCGAGCCTTGGTGGTGCTGTTTCGCATCCGACTGGCCTACCTCGTCGCGACCATCCACCTCTAGATGTCCGGAAGTGGGCAGACTTCCGGGTATGATCGAGAGCCCGATTGCGGCTTCTGCGAGCGATCGCGTCGGCTGGACAGTGGACTTCTACGACTTCAGCGTCGCCTCGGCTCACCTCGAGGGGGAGTTGGCCGGATTGGGCGACGTGGCGGAGCGGGCGAAACGCAACGGGGCCCGGCAGGGGACCCCGGTGGTGGTGCACACGGGCGGGCGGATTGACGCCAGAGTGAACGCGTTCTTCCGATCCGCAACGATGGCGATAGCACGGCCATCCACCTGGCGCCGCTATGGATTCGCGTTGGTGGTGTGGCTGAACTTCTTGGAGGCGTTCGACCGGACCTGGGATGAGGCGACGGCGGCGGATGTGGAGGCGTTCAAGGAGTGGCGGCTCACCGAGGGCCGCAATGGCGGCCGAGTCGCGCCGACCAGTTTCGATACCGACCGGGCCGCCTTGAACAGCTTTTACAGGTAGGCAAACCTGCGATACGGGGTTGCCAACCCGGTGCGGTCGGTGACGGTGCGGGGACGTCCAGTTGGTGGCGACCGGCGTTGGGGTGGCGATTCGGCACGTGGAACGACGAGCCGGGATGGGCTGCGGCCAGCGCAGGCTCGTCGGCGACAAGTCAAGTGGATGCTACGGCCGGCGTTCGAGCAGTGGCGTGATATCGGGCTTCGTGGCTACGGCTTCGACGGGCTGCGCCGGGCCGGGTGGCGGGGCGGAGGACACGAAGACCGGGACGCCGCCTTTGTCGATGGTTTGTACGGGACCGGGCTGCGGCTGACCGAGTGGGCGAGCGTGCTCGACGTCGAGGTGGCGGAGGCCGACAATCGACGGTTCAGCCGGGCGTGGCTGGCGGCCGCATGCGCTAAGGGCGGCAGGGCAGGCCGCCTCTATCGAGTTCCTCGCAGCGTGCTCGCCTCGCTGGCCGGCTATCTGGACCCTCTGGAGGGATCCCGGCGGGGGGCGATCGCCCGGGCGCAGGCGGCCGGACGTTACGAGGGGCTCGCCGGGGTGCGGATCGTCACCGGCTACAATTTGCGTTCTCGTACCTTGTCGGTGACGGCGACGGCGGGCACGTCCCGGGTGTCGACCGAGGTGCTCGGCCCCGACGAGCGGCGGCGGTTGTTCCGCCAGACCGAGGCTGGCTTGGAGCCGCTGTGGCTGTGGCTGGGTGCCGACGGCGTGCCCAAGCGACCCCACAGCTGGCAGGACACGTTCACAGCCGCGAACGCCCGTGTCTCCGCCACGTGGGAGGCTTCGGGCGGCACACCCGGCGACTGTCCGTTGTGGTGCCGGGCGCATATGTGCCGCCACAGCTTCTGTTTGAAGTGGTTCTCGATCCTGTCGGTGGTCTGGGAGCAGCGCATCGACGGGTTCACCGAGTCGGAGATCAAAGACTTGCGCTACCACTTCGGCGACATCTGGCTGCAGTTGGCCACGCTGATGGGCCACGCCGACCCGGCCACCACCCGCGACATCTACCTCGAGCCGTTCACCAGTTTGCAAGTCGACTACTTGATGTCGCTGTTGGATGAGGACGAGAAGACGGGCCTGGACGCCCTGGTGCGGGCCGTGGCGGCCGATAGCGCGGGCCGAGTTCTCACACCGCTCGACCGACCCTCAGACACAGCCGGGGCGGATGAGGGGGTTCGGTGACCGGGCGCGGTGGCCACCGAGCCACCGCGCCTGACGGCGGCTGGCGGCCGGTCGAGCGCATCGACGCGGTGAATCCGACCTTGGTGCGATTCATCGAAGAGCGCACCGGCCGAGTGAAGGAGTTCGACTTCTCCGGCTTGCCGGTTTCTGCCGGGATGCGACAGTGGCTGGCGCGCACGTTTGCACGCCGTACTGGTCCGCGTTCGGGCATCAAGCGGACGCGCAGTGCTGTGAGCTGCTTCATGATCTTGCGGCTGTTCGCTGAGTCCTTGGCAGAGGCCGATAAGCAGGTCGCCGGTCCGGAGGGGTTGTCTGCCGGGCAGATCGCCGCATTTCGCCTCCGCCACGGCGGGGCCGAGAAGGTCATCCTGGTGCGCTCGGTGCTGCGCGACGACCCCGAGCTGCCTGAACCGGCGCGCACCGCCTTGTTGGCTCGTCCACCGCGCAGGCCCGAGCCCGCCAGGCCAACCGCCTATAGCGACCACGAATGGCAGCTGATCATGACGGCGTTGCGTTCCGATGTTCGCCGGGCTCGGGACCGCATCCGGGCCGGCCGCCAGTTGCTGGCGGACTATCGGGCCGGGACAGTTGTGGCTGGAAGCCGACAAGCCGATCTCGGCTCGCTGCTGGAGACCTTTGACTCCACCGGCGACCTACCCCGTTACGACAACGGGTTCATCAAAAAGCGAGTCAGCCAGGCCGGCGGTGTGCCGGCGGTCACCTCCCGGCAGATGCAACTGCGGCACCATGGCCTCAGGCGGGATTCCGATCTCGGCCTGGAGGCGGCGGACGACCTCGCGGACGGTCGACTCGCCGACGTCAGCCCCGTGCTCGGCGACAAGACGCGTCCACACCCGATGCGCCGTGTGGCGCTGCTTGCGGTGGACGTCCTTGTCGGCGACGAGCCACTCACGTACGATCGCCTCGTAGGGCCCCATGGCCGGCGACACCCGTTCCGCCACCTTTCTGCTTGACCGCCAGCTGCCTAATCGACAGGGCCTCCAACCGACTGTCACGGCGGATAACTTCGAACAACTCCACTCTCGGCACTCCTTCTCCCATCGTCCAAGTCTCGGAAACTCGAACGTAGGGCTTGGCGTCCGGGAGTGGGGCCAAATCAAGCCATCGCTACTGCTCTAGATGATTAGTTCCAAGGGGTCGGGGTTAGTGGTCGTAGGCGGTGAGGGATCGTAGGACGGGTTGGCTGGTTGTCTGGTTGTGCCAGATGGCGGCGGTGAGGGCGAGCATGCGTTGCCATACTCGGGCGACGACGCCGGTGGTGCTGCGCCCGCCGTGGCGTTCCAGGTCGAGCTGGGCTTTGAATGTCTGGTTGATCGATTCGATGATCTGTCGGAGCGGTCTCAGGTAGCGTCGGTCGGGTCGGGGTGTCTCTGTTTTGGTGGCGGGTCTGACGAAGTTGATGTCGAGGTCGGCGAGGAACGTTTCGAACTCTTTGGACCGGTAGCCTTTGTCGGCGATGAGTGTTTGGCCTTTGCGGTCGGCGAGCAGTGCGGGGTCGATGTCGAGGAGGTCTCGGGCGACTTCGCGTTCGTCGGTCTTGGCGTTGGTGAGAGCGAAGGATGTGGGCAGGCCGGAGGGGGTGGCCAAGATGTGGAGGCGGAGACCCCAAAAGTAGCGGGTGTGGCTGGCGCAATAGCCGTAGCCCCCATAGCCAGCGGTGTTGGAGCGTTTCGCGGTCTCTCGGGAGCGTCCGCATTCCACTGGGGTGGAATCGATGAGCCATAGGTCGTCGTGCCAGGTGTCGCAGCGGGTAGCGAGAAGTCTGATCATGGCGGCCATCATGGTGATGGAGTTGCGGAGGCGTTTGTTGTAGCCGGGGCGATTGGGTATGTAGGGGAAGAGCTCGCTGAGATGTCCTCGGGCGTAGCGGATCCAGCGGGCTTCGTTGGTGTAGCCGAGAAGGGCTTGGAGCACCGCGAGGGTCAATAGCTCTGCGTCGGACAGTTCGATAGCGGTCCCGACAGAGGGCCGTTCGGGGGCGAGTGACGGGTCGGCGATGAGGGCGTCGTCGATGGTGACATAGACTGCGGTCGCGAGAGCGTCCAGGTCAGCGTTCATGCTGGTCCTCCGGGATCAGGGTGTGTGATACCGCTGATCATGGGCGTTCTCGCTCGGAAAATGGTGGATCCCCCCGTTCTGGGGGTGGCTTCTAGTTCAAGACCCCTTGGAACTAATCATCTAGGTGGGGCCAAGTCAGGCCAGCGTTCCCACCCGCTATTTGCGGGCCGAAGACCCCTGCCGCCCACCTTCCACGAAATCACGATCCTGCGACTGGCCTGGGCGGCCGTCGCGGCGTAGGCGAGGAAGCGGTGCGCTCATCGCGGATTTCGCCTTCTCGGCTTGCGGAGCGCATCTCGCTATGATATCTTTCGAATAGTTAGGTTGTCGGCAATTGGTTAAGCGGTTCATCACGTAGCCGAGTCCAAACCTATTTCGGATCTTCTGCGGGGGAAACACTCATTGAACAACTCTGGAAATGACTTCGGTGTTGGTGAAGCGTTTAATCAGGCGCATCCACTATCCCCCGTATTGTCCGAAGACCGGGAGCAGCACGCGCGTCGGCAACCACGCATAGAAGACGTCGCCCGTCGTGCCGACGTGTCCATAGCCACAGTCTCTTACGTCCTGAACGGGCGCGGGCGAGTCTCCGCCCCGACCCGGGCACGCGTGAAAGCTGCCATCCGTGAGCTGGGGTACGTGCCTAGCGCGCAAGGTCGCTCGCTCGCGATGAGGCGGTCGTACACGATCGGGCTTTTCACTCAGCGTCAACAGCAGATCGGCGCCGGGTTTGCGGTGCTGATCAGCGGGCTGGCCGACAAGGTGCGAAAGAGCGGTTATCACCTCCTGGTGCTGACTGGACGCTTGGACGGTCATGGTGACACAGACGGGGACCGGGCATCCTCGTCGGCTTTCGCCACGCGCGCCGATGACGACCAGGAGAGTGCTGACCCGGGTCTGCTTCACGAGCTGATCGGGTCGGGGAGGGTGGACGGTCTGGTCCTGGCGTTTCTGGGAGCGGACGAGCGCCTTCCGGTCGTGGAAGAGATAGCGCTTCCGTTGGTGATCTTCGGCTCCTCCGCCAGTGACATCCCGGCGGTCGACGTGGACCACCGGGCGGCTGCCCGTCTAGCCGCCCAACACCTGTATGACCTTGGTCATCGCCGCATCGGAATGATTGGAAGCCCTGCGGTTTGGCCGGCGGCGCGAACCTCGGGAGTCCGCGACGCGATCGGCAGCAGGGAACCCATTGCGACCGTCGAAGCGTCCGAGATCTCGGCGAAAGGAGGCCTCGACGCTGCACGCGTGCTGCTGACCAACCCGCGACGGCCGAGCGCCATCATGGCAGATGACGATGCCCTCGCCGAAGGTGTCTTGCAATGCGCGGCGATCATGGGCATAGGCGTGCCCGAACAGCTCTCAGTGGTGGGCTATGGCAATTCAGCGCATTCAGCGCAGACTTTTCCGCCACTCACCACGGTGTCTCCGGAGTGGGAAGCGCTCGGCGGGGCGCTCGGGGAAGCCATCGTCGAGCGGATCTCGGGACGATCACACCAAGCGACGTTGGTCCCACCAAACTTGATCGTGCGCGAGAGCACCGCACCGGTGGGTACGTTTGCGACTCCAGCCACACTCGCCGGAGAACCCGTCATCAAGTCTGGCGCCACATACGCGCTGTGGTCACGGTCGATGTCCATGGACCCGGGCGCGGGCCATCACGGTGTCTACGTCAGTGACACAAGGATGCTGTCCCTGTACCAGGCGCGCATCGACGGTCGCCTGATCGAGCCCCAAACACTGCGCAGCGCGCAGAGCTGCCTGATCGCCACGTACATGGTGCAGTTCTCGGGTACCACGCGGCGAGTGCGCCGCGAAGTGACGTTGCGCGAAGACCGCCTGGAAGATATCTGGGAATGGGACCAGTGGGGAAAGGCGACACCGTGGACGTTGGAGTTGAGCGCCGCGGCCGACTTCCATGACGTGTTTGAGGTCCGGGGTTTCGAAGCGGCCGGTCACGGCGCGATCGACGTCACCACCGGCCCGCGTTCGGTCCGCCACGTGTACTCCGGGCGTGACCGTGTGACTCGGACGGTGGAGATCACATGCGACCGCCAACCCGACCGCGAGCCGTACCTCACCTGGCAGTGGACCCTGCCTCCCGAGCCGTCGAGCGGTATGCTCAGCCTCACGGTCGCGTGGTCCAACCCGGCCGGACCCACGACTCGCTCACGACCCTCCACGAAGTCTGCGACGTCGGACGGCTGGCCTCAGTTCGAGACACCCGATCCGACGTGGAACGCGACCGTCGCTCGTTCCCAGGCCGACATAGATCTCCTCGCCACGGACTGGGGCCACGGTCTGGTGCCGATGGCTGGCCTCCCATGGTTTGGCGCCCTGTTCGGTCGAGATGCCATCATTACGGCCTTCGAGGTGATCGCTTGGCGGCCAGAACTGGCCAAGGCGACCGTGGCGACCCTTGCTTCGTTTCAGGGCACCACTGACAACGACGACAACGAGGAGGCACCTGGCAAGATCGTCCACGAGATCCGCCATGGCGAGTTGAGCAGGCTGGGGGAGGTCCCTTTCGCCCGCTACTACGGTTCAGTCGACAGCACACCGCTGTTCGTTTCGCTCGTAGCGGCCACCTGGCGCCGTACCGGTGACACCACATGGCTCGAATCAGTCCTCCCCGCAGCCGAAGCCGCCTTGCGCTGGGTACGAGCGCAGATTGCGACCAACGGCCTCTTCGAGGTGGCGCAGCGTTCCATCTCAGGCCTGGTGATCCAATCGTGGAAGGACTCATCCGATTCGATGGTCTTCGCGAACGGCGAGCACGGAATACCACCGTTGGCCATCTCCGAAGTACAAGGGTACGTCTACCAGGCCCTCGTGTCGATGGCCGCGTGCCTGCGCGCCGTGGGGCGCCCAGGGGAGGCGAGCACCTTGGACTCCGAGGCGAAAAGTATTCAAGCAGCCTTCCACGAACGGTTCTGGATGGAGGAAAGCCGGTACTACGCCTTGGCTGTCGATTCGTTGGGCAGGCAGCTCGACACTTTGTCGTCGGATGCCGGCCAATGTCTTTGGAGCGGCATCGTCC
This sequence comes from Actinomycetes bacterium, assembly GCA_021815935.1. The sequence goes on along the minus strand of JAKAZH010000020.1, from coordinate 6,657 downwards.
CCGAGGACTTTCGCTCTGCGGTAGTCGACAAGTTGATGTCGCCGGAGCTCTTCAGCGGCTGGGGAATACGGACCCTCGGCAACCTCCCAGGCGGTGGAGGGCAAGCTTCGAGCTCCGCATATGACCCCTACAGCTACCATCGGGGGAGCATCTGGCCTCATGACACTGCACTGGCGGCAGCCGGGCTGCGAGCGGCAGGCGCCGCCCAGGCGGCGTCCGATGTGGCCGGCGCGCTGATCGATGCTTCGGCGATGTTCCCTGACTACCGATTGCCGGAGCTCTTCGCTGGCGAGGACAGGTCCAAGGGGGGCCCATTTCCGTACCCGGGGGCTTGCGCTCCGCAGGCATGGGCCGCAGGTGCCCCCCTGATGCTGCTCCAAACCCTGCTCGGCCTCCGCGTCGAACACGACGAGCGCACCGTGTTCGTGGCCCCCCGCCTGCCGCCGTCACTTCCTTGGTTCGAGGTCCACGGCCTCGCCGTGGGCAGCTCCAGCGTCGACCTCTCATGGAGAGACGGCCAAGCGAACTGCCAAGGGCTGCCAGCCGGCTGGCAGCTGCGGACCGAGCCGCCTCCATAGCACCTGCATCGATGACCACCCGTCGTTGCCGCTCCCGTTGACAATGCGCCGTACCGAAGACCGTTCTTTTGACCCGTTCACACCATTAGGAAAGGAAATCCGACATGACCCTCACCCTGCGATCCCTCGCGCTCGCCAGCGCCACCAGCGCACTCTCTGTCGTTGCTGCCGCGTGTGGAAGCTCCTCGACCGCGGCCAGCAACTCGGCGACATCGGCGACAACAGCGACTGCTTCCGCCAGCACCGCCCAGACGCACAAGCATGTGACCGTAACTCTCTCAGGATGGACATCGTCGCCGGTCGAGGCGACGCTCATGAAGCAGGAGCTCAAGACCTTCGAAGCGAAATACCCGTACATCCATGTGGCGTACAGGCCGATCCCCGGCAGCTCAGGGGGAAGCTACTCGGCCGCGATACGCACACGTATAGCCGCCGGGAACCCGCCCGACGTCATATATGTCAACAATGGCGGCGAGTCCTCCTCCTTCATCGCGGCACACATACTCGATCCCCTCAACTCGTACATGACGGCTGCCCACGTGTCGAAGTCGTCGTTTTACCCATCCGCTCTCGCGATGTTCGAATCCGGCGGCACGGTGTACGGCTTGCCGAAAGATCAGTCACCGCTTGCGTTGTTCTACAACAAGACCCTGTTCAAGCAAGCAGGGATCAGCGGTCCGCCCACCACCTGGGCGCAGTTCGCGGCCGACGCCAAGGCCCTCACAAAGACGTCCGTACACCAGTACGGGCTAATCAACTCTGCCCAAGAGCCGCGCTGGGCACAGTTTCTCACACAAGCCGGTGGGGGTGTCATGAACACCTCGATGACCAAGATGACCTTGACCAGCCCAGCGTCAATACAGGGATTCGACTTCTACGTCAACCTCTACAAGAATGGATATGCCACCCTGCCCACCACTGTCGGCGCCTCATGGGGCGGTCAGGCCTTCGGCATGGGCAAGGCCGGCATGGTGCTGTCCGGTAACTGGCTCGTCCCGTTCCTCGGTAAGACCTACCCGAGCACCAAGTACGGCATCGCGGTGCTGCCGAGCGGGCCGGTGAACAACACCTCGCTGACCTTCCCGGTGGCGTACGGTATCACCGCCGCTTCACACCATCCGCGGTCGTCCTTCACCCTCATCAGCTACCTGACGAGCAAGGTAGGCATGACGAACTGGATGAACCTCGGTTTGGCCCTTCCAACCCGCCCTGACCTGATCAACCTGCCCTACTACTCACAGCACCCCATCTTGGACGGCCTTCTCCAGCAGCTTCCGAAGACCCTGGCATGGAACTTCCCGAAGGGCTTCGGTCAGCTGTCCTCCACTACCATGACCAATCAGACGACCCTCGCGATCCAAGGCAAGGAGACGCCGTTGAAAGCGCTCCAGGTGATGCAGAAGGATGGTCAGGCCATCTTGGCGAAAGCAGGGTGACGGTGGCCTCGGCAGTGGCCCGGGAGGTGGTCGGGGCCAGCCGCCGCCCCCCGGGCCGCCCGAGGCGCAACGACGTGCTCGGCGGCGCCACGAAGCGGCGGCGTGACAACTGGGCTGGTTTGACAATGAGCTCACCTGCGGTGCTCGTGCTCTTCGTGTTTACGCTCTTCCCAGCTCTGTACGCGTTCTACCTGAGCTTATTCAGGTGGTCCCTGCTCAACCATATGCACTTCGTGGGGCTGCACAACTTCGCAGCCTTGTTCACAACCAGGCTATTTTGGATAGCAGCCGGCAACACTGTCGCATTCGCCGCGATCGTCGTGCCGACACAGACGGTCGTGGCCTTGGTGCTTGCGTCCATCCTCAACCAGAACCTGCCTGCGCGGGGCTTCTTCCGCCTAGCGTTCTTCTTCCCCGCCATAAGCTCCTCGGCAGTGATATCCATCATCTTCTTGTGGATATACAACAAATTCGGCATACTCAACGGGTTCCTCAGATACCTCGGAGTGAGCGGGCCGAATTGGCTTACCAACACCCACTTCGCGTTGCCCGCCATAATGTTCCTCAACGTGTGGACCACGTCCGGATACCTGATGGTGGTGTTCCTGGCCGCCCTCCAGTCGATTCCCCAGGATCTCTACGAAGCGGCGTCGCTCGACGGTGCAGGGCCCTGGCGGCGGTTCAGGAACGTGACAGTGCCACTGCTACGACCAGCCACCTTTTTCATAGTGGTGATGGGTCTGATCGGCACGCTGCAGATGTTCGACCAGTCGTTCATACTTTCGTCCGGTACCGGTGGCCCGATCCATTCCACCACGACTGTCGTGTTGCTGATATACCAGTACATCTTCAGCTACGGCAAGGTGGGCTACGGCGCGGCGGCGACCGTGGTGCTGTTCGCGTTTACGATGGGTGCGACGCTGATGGTCAACCGTTACCTGGGCAAGCCCGTAGATGCCTGACGCCACTGTGGGGAGGTAGCCGTGCCTGTGACTTCGAAATGACCGTAACTTCGCGATCCAAGTCGCTCCAACAGAGACTCCTGAGGGCCGCGTACCTCTCCATCTTAGTGTTCGGCGCCCTCGTGATGTTTGTGCCGTTCGCGTGGAGCCTGTCCACATCACTCAAGCCGGTGACCCAGTCGCTGACGTTCCCTCCGCAATGGATCCCACATCCGTTCCAATGGCGCAACTACGCCCGGGCCTGGCACATCGTCCCGATGGCACGATGGTTCGCCAACAGCCTCATCGTCGCTGGCGGGGTCACCTTCGCGAACCTTGCGTTGGACTCTCTGGCAGGGTACGCGTTGGCGCGGATCGACTTCCGTGGTCGAAGAGTCTTGTTCGTCGGTGTCTTGGCCATGCTGATGGTCCCGTTCCAGGCGGTGATGCTGCCGGTCTACATCCTCCTGCGCGATATGCACCTACTTAACAACTACGGCGGTCTCATATTGCCGTTGGCGGTGCAGCCGGTGGGAGTGTTCTTGATGCGCCAAGCCTTCATCAACCTGCCACAAGAGCTCGACGATGCCGCGATGGTCGACGGTGCCGGCAGGTTACGGATGTTCTGGCAGCTCTCACTGCCCCTAGTCACGCCGACGATGCTCACGTTGGGGCTCATCTCGTTTATGGCTTCGTGGAACAACTTCTTGATACCGTTGCTAGTGGTCGACCGGGAAAGGTTGTACACCCTCCCGCTCGGGGTCGTAATGTTCCAGCAGCAGTACTTCACCAACTGGCCATACCTGATGGCCGCGGCGGTGATAGCGACAGTCCCGGTGGCGATCGTGTTCGTCGTGTTCCAGCGTTGGTTCGTCCAAGGAGTGGCCACCCAGGGCTTGCGCTAACACTCCGCTTACAAAGCAGTCTCAGACCTCCCGAAGTGAGCAATGGCGAACTGTTGACATTATGGGCCTGCGATCTGGTAGGTGATCGGTCGTTGATCTCGTGGGAGGTGGACTTGCGAGCCGGCGTTGATCTCGTCGACGAGGAGCCCAAGTGCCCGCGCTGTTCGCGGTGAGTCCGGACGATCGAGTTTGACGAGGATCCTCTGGTGGTCGTAGGTGATCGTTCCTCCGAGGTGTAACAGGTTGCGGGCGATCGCCCGGTATTCGTCGTCGTCGCAGAGGTAGGCGTTGAGACGTCGCGCGAGGTCGAGCTCGGCGTTGTAGGCGAGCAGGCGGCAGTCCATCTGTAGCGCCCGGGCCGCGAGTGCTGGCTTTGCCAGCTCCGCGTCGGGGTCGATCTCGTTTCTCGGGAGCTTGGCCGGGATACCCTGAAGGCCTGCTTTGGCCTCAGCGAGTGCGTCTTTTGCAATCGCGACGTCGTCTCGACGTTGCAGCGATGACCTTGACGTATTCGTCGACGGCCTCGACAAAGCGGTAGGTGACGCCCTCGGCGTTCGTGAGCGACCCGAGCCACTCCTCGCGCCTTGACCGCAGGTCCAAGTGGTCCTGAAAGAGCTTGCGCAGGAGCTCAAAGCCGTCGCTCTTGAGGCGCGATTCGAGCTCGGCGTGGGTGAGCCCAGCCGACTCAATGCTCGAAAGAAGGCCGCGGATGGCCAGGTAGGCCTCGTCGGAGGCGGTGAAGGCGCCGTCGTTCAGCTCTTGCGGCCGAGCTGTCCCACCAGCTTGACGAGCCCGTCGTTCGCCTCGCTCTCGAGCTTCTGGCGCGCCTTGCGGTAGCGCTGCGTCGCTTGGCTGACCGGCCCGATCAACTCCTTCGGGAGGCTCACCGAGCGCGCCCGACTCTGCTCGGAGTAGGTGAGGATCACCTGCTCGTGGAGTGCCTCGCCGCCCGCGCACCGGCAGTTCGCCTTTCCGCAGCGTCGCCGGTGGGTGACCACCGTGCCCCGCAGCATCCTCGGCACCTCGATGCTGGCCTGACGCACCACGGGTCACAGCGTAGCTCCCTTCGTCTGGCCGATATTAACGAGCAGATTCTCGCTCAGCAGGGCCGAACGGGGGTGGATACCGCCGACTTTCAGTAGGCGCCGACGTCGGCGCGGCTACCTGAGCAGGGAGAACGGCTTACGTAGCCGTCCCTGGAGGAGAGCCGCACCCATTTCAAATCGAATTCCCTGACCGAGCTGTGGCCTTGCGAGCCGCGGATACTCCGTGGCAGGCTTACTCGGAGTGACTCCTGAAGTTTCATGCTCCGGCGGTCCTACTATGAACCCGAGTGGCGGATCGACAAGGGTCACCAAAGTGTGGGGTGACGAGAGCGACGTCGTGGTAGCCGCTGTTGATTGGGCGGCACGACGAGTGGTTCGCCCGAGCGATCCCCGAGCTACTGCTCGCCCTGCATCTGAGCTGGCTGCGGCGACCGGCAGGACTGTCACTGCGGAGGGGATCGGGGGAGCCGCTGCTCTCGAATTGTTCGACCGGGTTTTGGAGCCTGCGACCCGAGCGCAGGACAGCGCACTCAACCTGGCTTACATCCCTTCTGCGCCGACCGCCGCTGCTGTAGCGTTCGATCTGGTCACGAGCGCAGCCAATATTTTCGGGGGTACTTGGGAGGCGGGCGCTGGTGCCATATTCGCCGAGAACGAAGCGCTGGCGTGGATAGTTGGGCTGCTCGGGTGGCCTGCCACTGCGGGAGGGTGCTTCGTCGCGGGCGGCACTGTAGGAAATCTTTCTGCGCTTGCAGCCGCTCGCGAGTACGCGCGCCGCCGGGTTGATCGACCGACTAGCGGGTGGCGTGTGGCGTGCACGTCCGAGGCGCATTCATCCATCCGGGCGGCTGCCCGGATCCTCGACGTGGATGTCCTTGAAGTTGAGGTTGATCTCAGGGGACATCTGACCGGTGATGCATTGCAGCGGGCCGTGGCCGGAGCAGACGACGTGTTCGCCGTCGTAGCAACGGCTGGGACCACCAACGCGGGCGTCATCGATGACCTCGATGATGTAGCCGATGTGTGTGCTAGACACGAGTTGTGGCTGCATGTGGATGGGGCCTACGGGGGTGCCGGGCTTGCCGCACCGAGTGTCCGGGGTCGATTTGCGGGGGTAGAACGAGCGGACAGCTTTATAGTTGACCCTCACAAGTGGCTTTTCGCGCCGTACGACTGCTGCGCTCTTTTGTACAGGAGGCCCGAGCTTGCGAGGGCTATGCATGCTCAGCGCGCCGGCTACTTGGATGAGATCGACCGTGAGGCGTGGAACCCGGCGGATCTGGCTATCCATTTGTCCCGACGCGCGCGGGGACTGCCGTTCTGGTTCAGCCTTGCCACGCACGGCACTGATCGATACGCGGCGGCGATCGAACTGACCTTGGCGACGGCCGCGACCGTGGCGAAGGCGATTCGCGGGTCCTCGCACTTGCGGCTGATAAACGAGCCAGAGCTCTCGGTGCTGCTATTCGAGCGCTGCGGATGGACCGACTCCGAGTACCGAGCGTGGTCCCACCGCAATGCCACGGAAGGAGTGATCCTCTGTCTGCCTACCAGGTGGCAGGATCAAATAGTCTTCCGCCTCGCATTCGTGAATCCCGACACGAAAGCCGAGGAGGTCATCGATATCCTCGAGACGCTGCGATAGGGGCGCAACCGAGAATAAATGAATCTCACGCCGATAAGGGACGAAATACTCGTTGCGCCTGATCAGCCCTTGTGCCGTGGAAAGGGCGACGGTAAGTCGGACAGTC
>JAKAZH010000244.1 GCA_021815935.1 Actinomycetes bacterium | reverse complement strand
CCGACACGCTCATGGATCTCTCCGGCGGCCAGTTCGAGCTGTCCTTGTCGGAGGGCAAAGACGCCAACTTCGCGATCATCGACCACGCCGACGCGGACGCCGTGCGGCCTGTCAAGACGCTGTCGGGCGGAGAAACCTTCCAGGCGTCGCTGGCTCTCGCATTGGCTCTCGCCCATAATCTCGGTGCCCTGGCCAACGACGGCGCAGCGATGCTCGACGCACTCTTCGTCGACGAGGGCTTCGGAACCCTTGACGAAGCCACCCTCGAGGTTGTCGCTGTCACGCTCGAGTCTTTGGCGACGAACGCCGGGCGGATGGTCGGCGTCATCACCCACGTGCCCGGCCTCGCCGCCAGGGTGCCGGTCCGGTTCCGGGTCAGCCGTGACCAGCGGGTGTCGTCTGCTGCTGCGCAGGTAGAGCCCACGTCGTCGCAGTCGACGGCCGGCGCTTGCTGGTTACTACCTCAACGCACGCCACCGACGTCGTCACACCTGCCGACGTGTGGAAAGTTGCGCACACGGTGGTGCCGGCCGGCCAGACGCTGATGACCGCCCTCAGCCTGGGCCTGCAGAAACGCGAACCCCGGTCTTCCTGCTCGGGACCGGATGGGACAGGCACTCGTGGTACCTCCGCTTGCCCGCCGTCAGCCGAGCACCCTGGGCCGGCGTGGTACGAATCGAGTGCGCCGCCGACCTGCCCGCGTCTCAAGTGATTGCCCTCGCTAACGTCAGCCAGGCGGTTCTACCCCCACATGCCAGCAAAGAGTTCCGCGACCCCGCGCTCCGCAGAACCTCACCCCGATCGGCGGACTCGAACACGACCTGCGGCATCGCCTCGGCGACGCACGCCTGCTCCTGCGATCGTTGCAAGCGGCCGGCTCGTAGCCGTCGGTGGCGCAAATCAGCTCGGCGTCAGGTTTCTAGAAGAGAGCCGTCTCGGCGTTGCCGTCGCTGCTGGTTGCGGCAAGGCGGGTGGTGGTCGCTACGCGGTCGGTGTCGCATGATATGAGCAGGACGGTGTCAGCCGTGATCTCGTAGATGGCATCTTGGCCGTAGTGCTGTGCGACTTCTCTTGCCTGTTGGCGTGTGAGGCCGGTCACCGCGACGCTCGCCTCGCTGTGGGCGCCGTCGGGGCTGCTGCCGACGGCGCGGGCCATGATCAGGCCGGCGTTCCATAGTTCTCCGGCGAGCCGGGCGTTGGCGGCTAGGTTGTCGTCGTCTTCGGCGTTTTGGCCGCCTGGGTTGCTGGCGGTCAGGATATGGATGGGTTCGGGGAGCGGTAGCGCGTCGGCGCCGTGCGCGCCGTTGAGGTCGGTCCAGTCGCCGGGGGTTGTTTCGACTGAGACGATGGTTTCGAGGTAGCGCTGCCAGGTCCATTCGCGTCCGAGCGGGGCGTCGGGGCCTGCGGTGCCCCCGAACATGGCTGCGAGCAGCGGGGCGGTTTCGGAGGCGATCCGGTCGACGGACTCGTGGACGGCGGCGACGGTGGCGGGGTCGATGGTGTCGGCTAGGATCTCGCCTTCGACGAGTACCTGGGCGCCGACAGTAAAGGCGCGGGCGAGGCTGATCTGCGCGTTGATGACGTTGAGCTCGTTAAGCAGTTCGGGGGTCGCCTCGATGTTGTGGAGTGCCACGGCGAAGATCTGCAGTCGGGGCGGCCCGTCAGCAAGCCGGGCGTAGCTGGGGGTGGATGTGCGCGGAAGGACATAGTCGCCGTCGGTATCTCTTCTAAGGGACCAGCCGGGGAACACTGCGCCTAGGACCTGCTCTATTTGGGGCCGGTAGGACTCGGCGCTGGAGCGGTGCGCTACGGTACCGCCGGTCCAGTGCCCGGCGCGTACGAGCAGCATGCCGCCTTCGTCGGTGGGGACGTCCAGGCGCACGTCGTCGGTGTCGAGAGCGTTGCAGAACTCGCGGAGGTCAGCCGGGTCGATGGCTATCCGGGCGTGTCCGTCGGCGGAAGCGTCGAGCTGGTAGCAGGCGGGGCCGATCCCGGCCCACTCGACTTGAAGTAGCAGGCGACCAGCTTCGAGCTCGAGCCATAACGTCGGGTACTCCTTATCGCGACGTTGATTGCACTGCGCTATACGGGTGGCGGTGTCCACGAGGTGACGCAACGCACCCAAGGCCACGACGGTGGTCACTGACGGCTGACCCTCGCATTCGCGGAGAAGCTCGTCGACGTTAGGGGGCTGCAGCGCCGGGAGGTTCAGCTGGTAGCTGATAGTGCCGTCGGTGACAGTGACACTTCTGCCGGGACCGGTCCGTACCGTTAGTGGCCCGCCAGCCTGGCTTAGGGCGCTAGCTGCGGTGATTGTGCGCGGCGCCAGCAGAGCGTCGACGCTGCCGGTGGAACCGGTGGTCGTGAGACGAGCGAAGCGTGTGCCGCCTCTGGCCGACCAGACAGCCCGGCCGTCGGATGCGACGAGATGCACGTAGCCCGAGCCGAGATGCTCGTCGTCGTACGCGAAAGGTGCGACAAGCTCAGCGGCGGCCTGCCATTCGCCGGTCGAGATCACAGCTTCGTTCATCGATGCTCCCAAGACCTTTCTCCCGGTGAGGTTGTTAACGGTGGGATGCGCCGCAGGCGCCGATAGCACGGTATCGGAGCACGGACACCACTGCGGTGACCTTTCCGCGACCGGCGAGAGCATCCCAACGAATGGGTTTCTGTCAATCGCCGGGATAACTGCGCCGCTCGGCTCGTCGCGCCGCAGCCCGACTTTTCGGCCGAAGGATTGTGTCGACGGCGTCACCTCGCCCGCGGCGGCCCAACGAAGGCCTAGGCGGGCTAAACGCAGGGGCAATGCTAGATCACGGGAGGACGGCTACGCCACGGTGCCGCGCGGCAGCGCCGAGATCAACATCGAATGTCGCGAGAGAGGCCTGATGGTGGACGGCGACGTCCAATGCGCAGCAGTCGGGCAGCTTCAGGCCGGTAGCTGCTCGCAGTTCGGCCAGGCGTAACGGTTCGTCGGGGTCGTGCGGTGCTATGCCAACACCGGCTGCTCGAAGGCCGTCGCGCATGGCTGCACCGCGGCCGACCCTGAAGCCGCCGACTAGAACCTCTGCCATCGTAACGGTGTGGACGAGCATTGAGCCGGGGGTGGCGTCGAG
>JAKAZH010000243.1 GCA_021815935.1 Actinomycetes bacterium | reverse complement strand
GCCCCGCCCGTGCAGAGCGCTGACCGGGTAGGGGTCCCCGAGGCCGATCTTGGTGAAACCCCAAACGTCGCTCTCGCGATTCGACGAGTCAACCTTGTTCGCTACGAGCAGCACCGGTCGGCCGAGTCGGCGCAGGAGCGCAGCGACTTTCGCGTCGTCGTCGGTGATCCCGACGGTCCCGTCGACGACGAACAGTACGGCGTCGGAGTCCCGGATCGCACGTTCCGCCTGGCGTGACACCTGGCGGTCCAGGCTCGAGCCGCTCGTCAGCCATCCACCCGTGTCGACGATCGTGAACGGCCGTCCCGACCATTCCGCCGCCAAGAACTTGCGGTCGCGGGTTACCCCGGGGTGTTCCTCTACGATCGCCTCGCGCCTGCCTACAATACGGTTGACAAGGGTGCTCTTGCCGACGTTAGGCCGCCCGACGACGGCGACGAGCGGCGTCACGACGGGCTCCCGGCCAGGGCTCGCCGCAGAGCCGCCCCGTCGGTGCGGATGACCTCGACTGGTCGGGGGAGGTCAGCGACGGCGACCCCGTCGAGGAACACGCCTCCGGACAGGCAGACGTCGGGCAGCAGGTAACGCCGGCCTTTCGGCGACTTGGAAAGCACCCTCGACACGTCGGAGCCGGTGAGAAGGCCGGCGACGGAGATGTTGCCTCCGAAATACTCGTTTCGCACCCCGATCACCTCGGCGTCCGGTCGGACCGCCGCCACCAGCGGGCGTATCACTTCGACGGCGTACGCCCCGGTGAGGACGCTGACCGCAGCCGGCCTTGTGGATGTAGGCGCGCGGAGCCCGACTGGCGTCCAATCTGCGCCATTCTCCCGGCCGCTGCCGAGACGAGGGGCTCGGTAGCCGCTCGCCGGGGCGCCGTCCACCGACGCGAAGAACCCGCCCGGCCGGGCGTCCTCTCCGCCTGCAGTGCCGCAGAACTGGGCCTCGAAGAGCCTCGTCATTCCGACGCCGTTCTCGTGTTGGGCGACGTCACCGTACGAAGCCAGCTCAGGCAGGCGCCGGCCGGCCTGCAGGTAGTACTCGTCGGATGCGAAGACCATCGGGTGGCCGACCACCGAGACGAAAAGGCTTTGCCACTCCTCCACCAGGTCGACCACCGCCGCAGCTTCCGAGGTACTGTGCGGCCTCATCGTCGACTCGACGTTCCACCTGCTCACGCCGAGCGGAACGCACGCCACGCTCGCCAGCTCGGGGTAGGAGTCCATGATCCCCGCCATCGACGCGTCCAGCACGTCCCCGTCGTTGACCCCCGGGCACACCACGATCTGGCCGTGGACGCAAACCCCGTTGTCGAGCAGAGCTCGAAGCCAGCGCAAGCTCGTAGCCCCACGACGGTTGCGCAGCATCGAAGCCCGAACGTCCGGGTCGGTCGCGTGGATGCTCACCCAAAGCGGCGACAGGCCCTCCGAGACGACCCGCTCGAGGTCTAGCTCGCTGAAGCGGGTGAGAGTCGTGAAGTTTCCGTAAAGAAACGACAGCCTGTAGTCGTCGTCGCGCACGTAGAGGCTTTTCCTCATGCCCTTAGGCAGTTGATGGATGAAACAGAAGGCGCAGTGGTTGTCGCACGTGCGCACACGATCGAACAACGCTGCGTCGACTTCTATGCCGAGCGACTCGAAGCCGTCACGCTCGACCCTGACAGACATCTCGATCCCGCCCCGGCGCACCTCGATGTCGAAAGCCTCCTGGTCGGCGATGAGCTGGTACTCGATGACGTCCCGCGGCTCCTGGCCGTCCATCGAGAGGATCTGGTCTCCGGGCAGAAGCCCTGCTCTGGCGGCAGGCGACCCGGAGGCTACCGCCACCACGACAGGCAAGGACATAACCCAGACACGGTACTCTGCGGTAGTGCAAAGAGTAGAGCGGGTCCTTCTCGCGTGGCCTCGGGGCTTCTGCGCCGGGGTCGAGATGGCGATCAAATCGCTGGCGTGGATGACGACCGTCTTCGAGCCCCCGGTCTACTGTTTTCACGAGATCGTCCACAACAACCTGGTCGTCAGCCGTTTCGAGGCGGCCGGGGTACGCTTCGTAGACGACCTCGCCGAGGTCCCCCCCGGGGCGCCGCTGATGCTTTCGGCGCACGGCTCGCCCCCCGAGTTGGTCGAAGAGGCACGCCGGCGCGGCGGTATCGTCGTCAACGCGGTCTGCCCGCTCGTGAAAAAAGTTCACCACGAGGTGAAAGTGCGTGCCTCCAAGGGATACAGCATCGTCTACGTGGGCCACAAAGGCCACCAAGAGGCCATCGGCACCGAAGCAGTGGCACCATACGCCGTCAAACGCGTCGAAAGCGTCGAGGAGCTCTCAGCGATCCCCGACACTCCCGGAGACGTCGCGTTCCTTGCGCAGACAACCCTCGCAGTCGACGAGTGGCAGACGATCATGGACGCCGCTAAGCAGCGCTGGCCCGACCTGTGGATGCCGGGGACATCGGACCTGTGCTTCGCGACGACTAACCGCCAGCGGGCGCTCAAAGCTATCGCCGGTCGATGCGACTGCGTGGTCGTCGTAGGCTCGCGCACCTCGTCGAACACTCTCGCCCTCGTGCGGACCGCGCAGAGCTCCGGCTGCCGGAAGGTCGTCCGCGTCGACGACCCATCCGAACTTCCCGACGACATTTACGGGACGGTCGGGGTGATCGCCGGGGCTTCCGCACCCGAGGAGCTGGTAGAAGCCTTGGTAGCTGCCCTCGACCCGGTAGACGGCGTCGAGGAGGTCCGCGAAACCGACGAGGACGAGTACTTTCCCCTCCCCCGGGAGCTGCGCGAGACCCTCCGCCGTCTCGGCACCCTCACCGCCCTCGGCGCGCTCGCCCCCGACCCGACAGTCACCGTCGCCGCGGATGACAGGTCCGCGTCAGCCGCGTCCGCACTAGCAAAGCTGTCGGTCGGTCGCTAGACGTAAAAGTTTGCTAGCGCCTACCGGCCCGCACGAGAGCCTCGTCGAAGGATTCCTGTAGGGCGACGGCAAGCGCTTCGGTGAGCTCGGAGACCGCCCGCCTCGCTACCCGCCCCGACGGCCCCGGCGGCGGGGGTTGGATCGGCTTCCCAACGACCACGACAACTTTGACGAGCTTGACGCCACGACTGCCTTTGGGCATCGCC
>JAKAZH010000019.1 GCA_021815935.1 Actinomycetes bacterium | reverse complement strand
AGTCGAAGGGCGGCGCACAAGGCATCGGCTGAGACCGCCCCGCCGAGCACCTCGAAACTGACCATCGTCCCGAAGTCGCCCATCTGCTTGAGCGCAAGCTCGTGACCGGGATGTGATCGCAACCCCGGGTAGAACACCCTCGATACCTGCGGGTGAGCAAGCAGCCTTTGCGCAAGAACTCCTGCGTTGGCAGCTGCCCTGGGCTGGCGAACCGACAAAGTGCGAGCGCCACGAAGCGCCAGCCACGACTCGAGCGAACCCGGTATCGCCCCGTGCAGCGTCCGGCGACGCAAAACCTGCTCCGCTACGTCGCCTCGCCTTGTGACGACCGCCCCGATCAGCACGTCGGAGTGTCCGGAGAGGATCTTCGTCGCACTGTGCACAACGACGTCGGCACCGAGATCGAGCGGTCGCTGCCCGAGCGGCGACGCAAATGTGCTGTCCACCACGACGTCCATTCCGAGCCCGTGAGCCCCCTGAGCGAGGGCTGAGATATCGGCGATGCCGAGGAGGGGGTTCGTCGGCGACTCCAACCACAGCAAGCCGCCCGCTCCGAACGCCCCGTCCGTTCCCGATGGCCGACCCGGCGCCTCCACCAGTTCGGCGCACGCCGAAAGGACGTCGGCGCTATGTGCAAGGTCGACGGTCCGGTATCGAAGCCGGCCGCGTCCTGCCAGATCGGCCAAAAGCCGGCGAGTTCCGTTGTAAGCGTCGGCAGCGACGACAACCCTTCCTGGTATCGGCAGGCTCTCAATGACGGCAGACACCGCAGCCATTCCGGACGAGAAGGTGAGACAGGTTCCGCCTTCGAGCCCGCCCACCAACGCTTCGAAGCCCTCCCAGGTTGGGTTGCCATCCCTGGCGTAGGAGTTGGAACCGCCTTGATGGAATGTGGAGCTGAGCACGAGGTGCGGGTTGACTGCCGATCCTGGCGAGGCAGGAGGCCGGCCGAGGTGGACGGCCATGGTTGCGGGGGTGAGCGATCTCGGCGAGGGGCCAGGCAACCGTCCGAATTCGGAACTTCCGCTCAAAATGCGGACTCGATCACGTCCAAGGATCCGCCCGTGACCGACACCACGTCGAATCTAATCTCGAAAGTTCCCCTTCGCGAGTTGTTCTGGACGTTGGAGCGTAGCCATGCGGCTGCGAGGCGACGCAGTCGACTTTGCTTCGTCGGACCGACAGCCTCGAACGGTTCGCCGAAGCGCGAGGAACTTCTCGCCTTCACCTCGCTGAACACGAGGACAGAACCTTTGCAAGCGACGATGTCGATCTCGCCCTGAGAACATCGCCAGTTGCGCGCCAGGATTTCAAAACCGTGCTCCAGATACCACTGCGCAGCGCGGTCCTCTCCGAGGCGTCCCAAGCCCCGCCGACGTTCTGTCGCTCCGGGACCGGCCGTCACTCAGAAGGACTCCTTGTCCGGAAGCTCCTCTACGTTGACATCCTTGAAAGTGACAACCCGAACGGACGAGACAAACCGGGCCGGTCGATACATGTCCCAGACCCAGGCGTCGCGAAGCGCTATCTCGAAGTACGTCCGGTCTCCCTCTCCTTTCGGTTCCACCTGAACATCGTTTGCAAGGTAGAAGCGCCGCTCAGTCTCCACCACGTACCGGAACATGGCCAGAACCGCCCGGTACTCTTGATAGAGCGCAAGCTCGATCTCCGTCTCGTAGCGCTCGAGGTCCTCGGCGCTCATCGGGGCACTGCTTCAATCACGGAGCACATGCTACGCCGACTGCAGCCATGTCGGGGCACGATCGAGTCGGCCGGTGACCAAGGGGCCAGACTGTGCCCTTCGGCGGCGACGCGAACAGCGCACGCTTCGACGGAGAACTCGTCGCCGTAGGGGTGCAGAAAAAGCGCATGTCACGCACCAACTTCGACATCGAAGATGACGCTTGCCGGGTCGTCATGGAAGAAGCGGCGCCGTGGTCCCAGGGGGCTCCGTCCGCGAGTCGCACGCGAAGCATCCGCCTGCAGTACATCGCCGCGACGAACACCCCGGTCTTGACACCGAAAACGTCTAGCAACCTCTGCGGGTGTCAGATCGGAAGGACGTCGAACACCGTGGCTGAGTTCCGCCAGCGCCGTGAGCAGGGCTTGGCGCCAGGGCCGGAAACCGTCAGAATTGGTCAGGATCTTGAAGTCGGAAAAGTTTGGTACCAAAAAGTGCGTTTCCTGAGCGGGGGCTGGTACCCGATCTTTTCAGAACGAAGATCGGGTACCAAAAAGTGCGAAAAAACGCTCCAAATGGTCAGGCTCGTCGCGGTGCCCGAAGATCCAGACCAAATTTGACAGCCGTCGAAACGCGCGGCGATAGAGCGCAGATTCGGACTGACTTCAAGCTGCTGACCCTATTGATCGACCTGCACATCCCCTGCCGCTGCCCAGCTACCTGCTAGCCGCGACTACTTTGCGGCAGAGCGGCCAGACCCCGGCGAACCCGAAGGTGAGCGCTTTTCCTTGATCTTCGCGGCCTTGCCGGTCCGGTCCCTCAGGTAGTACAGCTTCGCTCGTCGCACGTCACCGTTCGTGACGACCTCAATCTTGGCGATGACCGGAGAGTGCAACGGGAACGTCCGCTCGACGCCGACACCGAAGCTGAGCTTGCGCACCGTGAACGTCTCCCTGATCCCCGAGCCCTGCCGGCGAATCACCGCTCCCTGGAAGACCTGAACGCGCTCCCTCGTCCCCTCTACGACCCGCACGTGCACCTTCAGCGTGTCGCCGGGGCCGAATTCGGGCACGTCCTGTCGGATTGCGTCACGGTCGATAAGGTCGGTGGGGTTCATTGGGCGTAGCGCTCCTGCGGATTACAGCGTCGGACAGAATCGGACAGAACTCGAAATTCGGCAGATTTCGGTGGGACTTCTTAGGTTAGCGGTTCGGAATCGAACTCGTCGAGCAGTCGCTGCTCTTGGTCGCTGAGGCCGCCGCGGGCTTCGATGATATCGGGTCGAAGGGCGACGGTTCGTGCCAAGGCCTGCGCGTAGCGCCAACGGCTCACGAGGGCATGGTCACCGCAGACGAGCACCGGAGGCACCTCCCAACCCCTGAAACCTAGCGGCCTCGTGTACTGCGGGTACTCGAGGAGGCCTTTACTGAAGCTCTCCTCGTCTGCCGACGCCGTGTTGCCCATCACACCGGGAACGAGACGTGCTACCGCCTCGATGACTGCCAGTGCAGCGACTTCCCCGCCGCTCAACACGAAGTCACCGAGCGATATCTCTCCATCGCAAAGATGGTCGCTCACCCTTTGGTCCACACCCTCGTAGCGGCCGCAGATGAGACTGAAGCCGTCCGAGCCTGCGAGGCTCGCGGCCATGGACTGGTCGAAGCGCTTCCCGCTCGGGGCGAGCAGGAACAACGGCCGCTCCGGCTGCTCGCGCTCGACGATCGCGAACACAGGCTCGGCGCTGAGCACCATCCCTGCTCCCCCACCGTAGGGACTGTCGTCCACCGAGCGGCGCGGGTCGCTCGCAGCAGAGCGAAGGTCGTGGACTCTCAGATCCACGAGGCCGCTCCTGGTTGCGCGTCCCAGCAGGCTTGCGTCCCCCCAGGACCGGATGAGGTCTGGAAACAGTGTGATGACGTCGATCCTCATTCGGCTGAGACCACTTTCATCGGCATAGCTGCTCGTTCACCGGCATCACCGGCATCACCGACATCACTGGTCGACCCGTCCCCTGGTGAGAGCCCTCAGGCGTCGAGGAGCCCAGGGGGGCCCTCCACTTTGAAGTTTCCGTCGACGTCTTTGAACACAAAGGTCAAAGGTACGAGGCGCCCGTCGTCGAGGACGATGAGGTCGCTCGCAGGGTTGGCCTGTACAGCAGTAATCTCGCCGACCGCCTCCCCCTCCGGTCCGTAGAGCCTCGAGCCCACCATCTCGTGCACCCATAGCGCTCCCTCGACCTGCATCGGCTCCGCCGTGAGGACCTCGCCCCGAAGAAGCTCTGACGCCTCGATACTGTCGACGCCTACAAAGGCGACCAACCACCGAGATCCCTGGGCACGACCGGGAAGTTCCCCCGAGGTGACGACTTTCAAGCACCGGTCGGAGCAGCGCAGTTCGGCGCCGGGTTCGAGACGCTCCGCTCGGTTACTCCAAAGCTCGACCACGACAGAGCCCTTGAGCCCGTGCGGTTTGAGGATCCGGCCGACCTCTAGGGGCGCCGGTGGCTCAGCGCGCCCGGACATGGCGGTCAATCGGCGATGTCCACCTGGACATCCTGGCCGTCTCGAACGCCCGCCGCCCTCACCACAGTTCGGATTGCCTGGGCGACCCTGCCACGACGGCCTATCACCCTTCCGACATCCCCTGGCGCGACGCTCAGGGTCAGCTTCGTCGAGTTACGCACTTCGGAGGCGACCACTTTCACCTGGTCGGGTGTCTCCACCAGGCTCGACGCAAGGTAGGCAAGCACCGAGCCGGCTCGGCCAGCGGGGACGTGGTCGTCGTCGTCCCAGCCGTCGGACTCCGGCGAGTCATCCCCGTCCGGCGAACCTTCGGCGTCGGAGAAACTCACGACGATTGAGCGGAGGCATCGCCGCTCGCCAGGAGGCGGGCGACTGTCTCTGTCGGCTTCGCTCCGTTGCCGATCCACCTGGCAACCTTGTCACGATCCACAGTGAAGCGGCTCGGCTCGGCACGAGGCTCGTAGGTGCCGAGAATCTCGATGAACCGACCGTCTCGCGGCGAGCGGCTGTCAGCGGCGACGACCCGGTAGTAGGGCTGCTTCTTTTTTCCCATCCGCATCAGGCGGAGCTTGACTGCCATGTCTTTCCTAGCCTCTCATGCGTCTAACGACGCTTTTTCTTCTTGTTGTTTATCCGCTTCGGGGCGGTTGTAGCGCGTCGCGCGGCCCGACCCATAACTCCGGGCATGGACGCCATCTGGCGCATGTACGTCTGCATCTGCTTAAACCTGTCCAAGAGGTTATTCACCTCTTGGACGCTCGTACCACTACCGCGTGCTATCCGGGTCCGGCGGGACCCGTTGATGATAGAGGGATTCCGTCGTTCATCTGGGGTCATGGACCTTATCACGGCCTCGATCGGGCCCATCATCGAGTCGTCGATGTCCGCGCTGCGCACCTCCTTGGGTAGCCCCGGGATCATCCCTATGAGACCCGACAGCGGGCCCATCTTCTTGACCTGCTGCATTTGCTCCAAGAAGTCGTCGAGCGTGAACTGGCCCTGCTGGAGCCGGGTCATGGTCTGCTCAGCCTGCTCCCGGTCGAGTGTCGCCTCGGCCTTTTCGATCAAGGTGAGAACGTCACCCATCCCGAGGATACGGTCGGCCATCCGGTCGGGGTGGAACTGATCGAAGTCGGCGAGCTTCTCGCCGTTGGAAGCGAACACGATCGGCCGTCCGACGACCTCCTTGACCGACAACGCAGCGCCGCCTCGTGCATCACCGTCGATCTTGGTGAGGATCACGCCGTCGAGCTCGAGGGTCTTGTGGAACGCCTCAGCCGTCGCGACGGCGTCCTGGCCGATCATGGCGTCGACGACGAGGAAGGTGTAGTGGGGGGAGGTCTCCACGGAGATCCTTCTGACCTCGTCCATCAACTCCTCGTCGATGCCAAGGCGCCCCGCCGTGTCGATGATCAGCACGTCGCGGCCCACGCGCACCGCTTCTTCGAGGCCTTTCTTGGCGACCGTCACAGGGTCTGACGGCTCGCTGAACACCGGCACGCCGACCTGCTTGCCGAGGACTCTCAGCTGCTCCACGGCCGCGGGCCGTTGAAGGTCCGCCGCTACGAGTAGCGGGTTGCGTCCCTGGCTCCGCTTGTACCACGAAGCGAGCTTCGCTGCAGTAGTGGTCTTCCCGGCACCCTGCAGGCCCGCCAGCAGGACCACAGTGGGGGGCCTCGACGCGTAGGTGATCTTTAGCGTGTCGCCGCCGAGGATCCTGCGCATCTCCTCGTGGACGATCTTGACGACCTGCTGGCCCGGGGTGAGGCTCTGCGAGAGGTCGACTCCGATCAGCTCGTCGCGAACTCTTCCTACGAAGTCCCTGACGACGCGAAGGTTCACGTCCGCCTGCAGCAGGGCGAGGCGAATCTCCTTCATCGCCTCGTCGACGTCAGCCTCGCTCAGCCGTCCGCGACCGCGCAGCTTCGTAAATATCGTGTCAAAACGGTCGGTCAGCGACTCGAACATGAGACGCCGAGTCTAAGCCACGCGACGCTCCAGCCGGCTCAACCCACCTTTTGGATCAACTACTGCGGTGCCAGGAGCGCGTCGACGAACTCGGCGGCGTCGAACTCGACTAGGTCCCCGACGCCCTCTCCGAGCCCGACCAGCTTGATGGGGATAGCAAGGTCGTCCGCGATCGCGACCACGATGCCACCTTTGGCGGTGCCGTCGAGCTTGGTGAGCACCACTCCTGTCACGCCCACGGCACTTGCGAACTGTCGTGCCTGGATCAGTCCGTTCTGGCCGGTCGTTGCGTCTATGACGAGGAGGGTCTCCGTCACCACGCCCGGCGGGCGCTCCGCCACCCGCCGGACCTTTTTCAGCTCTTCCATCAGGTTCGTCTTCGTGTGGAGACGGCCGGCGGTGTCTGCGAGCACAAGGTCGCATCCTCGGGCCGCCGCGTGCTGCACAGCGTCGAAGACGACGGCCCCCGGGTCCCCGCCTTCGTTGCCTCTCACGGCGGACGCGCCCGCTCGCTCGGCCCACATCTCCAGCTGGTCCGCGGCGGCCGCCCGGAAGGTGTCCCCCGCCGCCATAACCACTCGGTGACCCTTCGACACCTCCTGAAGGCCGACCTTGCCGATGGTGGTGGTCTTGCCGACGCCGTTGACGCCGACGAACAGCCACACGGTCGTCCCGTCCGGGGCCATGTGCAGCTCGCGGTCGCCGGCCAGAACCTCCACGAGGTCCCGTCTCAGCGCGGCGATCAGCGACTCTGCGTCTGTGACGTCACCGGCCTTGACTTGCAGTCGAAGCCCGTCGAGCAGCCGCGTCGTGGCGAGGACCCCGACGTCGGCAAGGATCAGTGCTTCTTCGAGTTCCTCCCAGGTCGAGTCGTCGATCTTGCCTCTCGATCGGACCGATCCCAGGTAACCGCTTAGCAGGGTCCTGGCGCGAGCCATCCGATCCCGGATGCGGGGACGGTCGGCCTCGACGACCGTGCCTTCGGAGACGACGGAGCCCACACCGTCAGGCGCCGTCTGCGGAGCAACCCCGGGCTCGACCCCCGCCTCGACGACCGTGCCGGCCCCTGCGGCAGCCTCCTCGGCCGTGGCGGGTGGAGCGACGGTTCCGACCGGACCGGCGCGCGCCGGCTCGATCTCGTCCTGGCGGGGGCGTGGCGCCTCGGGCCGGACGGCCGGACGTTTCGGCGGCGACTCCGGGAGCTTGCGGATGGGACGCCGTCGGGCGACGACGACGAACCCGGTTGCGGCGAGAGTCGCCAAGGCGACTACGACCACCACGATCGTAAGGATCAGCATCGCAAAGGAGCCTACCGGGGGCTACGCGTCGGCAGGCGTGCGACGCTCCGACTGCTTCTCGCTGACGACCACCGAAGCGCCGCCCGGCGCCATGGTCACCCCGTAGAGGCAGTCCGCAGCCTCCATCGTGCGCTTCTGGTGGCTCACGACAAGCAGCTGGGCTTCGGATCGGAACTCTTCGAGGAGGTCCAAGAAGCGGTGCAAGTTGAGGTCGTCTAGCGCAGCCTCGACCTCGTCCATCATGTAGAACGGCGACGGCCGAGAGCGGAACACCGCGAAAAGGTAAGCCATGGCCACAAGGCTTCTCTCGCCTCCCGACAGCAGCGACAGACGTCGCAGATTCTTTCCCGACGGCCTCGCCGCGACTTCGATTCCCGTTTCGAGCAGGTTCTGCGGATCCGTCAGCTCCAGGCGGCCCTCCCCTCCAGGGAAAAGCCGTACGAAAAGCTTCTCGAAGTTCGCGGCGACATCCTCGTACGCCTCGGCGAACACCCCGGTGATCTCGGCGTCTATCGCCTGGATGACCTTCGTCAGCTCCCTTCGTGCAGACCTGACGTCGTCGAGCTGCGACTCCGTGAAACGGTTCCGTTCAAGCAGCGCCGCGTGCTCCTCGAGCGCTAGCGGGTTTATCGGCCCCATGGCCCGCAGCTCGCGCTCCAGGTCGTCTCTTCGCTGCCTCGGCGTCACACCCTCAGGCATCGAGGGACAGGCGGCATCGTCGGAGACGTCGGGCTCCTCCCCGAGGTCTCGCCTCGCCGACTCGACGAGTGCCTCCAAGCGGGTCCTGGCCTCCGCCTCCGCGACGTCGAGCGAGTTAATCCGCTGGCCTAGCCGCGCCAGCTCGTCGGCAGCAGCGGAGCGGTCGCCTCGCAAGGTCTCCAGTCGGCGCAGGCGCGAGACACGCTCCTCAGCCTCGGCTCGCCGCGCCTCTCCCACCCGGTCGCCTAGTTGCGTCACGACGATCGCGCGGGCCTCTACGAGCGACTCGAGGGCAGCCACGACCCCTACTGAGGCCTCCGCCGCCTCTCGGCGCTCCGCTCGCCGCACTCGCTCCGCGCTTTGGCGATCGAGGCTCGACTCGACTTGCGCGAGCCTGCGAAGGGTGAGATCGCGTCGCTCCTCGAGCCCTGCCGCACGAACCTCGAGGTCCCTCCTGGAGCCTGCGAGCGCCGCCGTCCGCTCAGCGAGGAGGGCCCGTCTGGCGGCTGCCTCATCACGCCTTGACGCCTCCCGGGCTGCCATCTCCTCGAGTGCCGGCAGCATCTCGGCAAGCTCGGCGATACGTCGCTCGTCACGCTGCACCCGGGCAACCAGGTCGGCCTGCAGTTCGCTGAGTTCTTCGAGCTCGCCGGTCCGCTCCGTGATCTCCGCGTCCACGCGCTGAAGGGCGTCCCTGGCCGAGCGAACCGAAACCGCGTTCGACGCCAGCTTTCTGGTCGCATCCGCGCGCTCCAGCCGGGCACTTGCGAGCGCCTCCTGGGCCGCTTCGAACTCCGACTTCGCCTTGTTCGCCGCCTCCTCGGAGCTTCTGGCCCTGCTCCGAGCCTCCTCGAGTGCGGCTCCCGTGGCGCCCGATCCTGAGGCGCCTGCACGCCACAGCCCACCTGAGAATCGGTCTCCGTCGGGAGTGACGACGACCAGCTCACGTCGCTCCAAAGCCAGGTCCAAGGCGTGAGCCCAGCCGCCTTCGACTACGACCGCCCGCCCCAGCAACTCGTCGAGCAGGGGATCCACATCGCTTCGGGTTCCTCTCACGTGGCTTCGAAGGATGCGACAGCCGGCGGGCAAGTCCCGCGTGTCCCGGCCGGACAGGGCAACTTTCCCTTCCACGTCGAGAGCGACGACCGCGCCCGTAGCTTCCTGGCGGTGAAGCTCGGCGAGTCCTTCGCGAGCTGAAGCGACGCTGTCCAGTACCACCGCAGCGAGGATTTCACCTGCAGCAGCCTCGAAGGCTGCCGAGAAGCCCTCGTCGACCTCGACAAGCTCGAGGAGGGTCCCCACGACGCCCCGCGAGCCGGCAAGGCGCTGCACTCCGGCCCTCGCACGCGCCTCGTCGAGGGCTTGAGCCAAAGCCTCCTCGCGAGCCGCCCAGCGACTTCGATCTGCGCTGGTCGAACGCCACCGCTCCTCGCTCCTGGTCCGGTTCGCCTCGGCGGCTTCCTCTCGCTCGACCGATTGGCGATCTGCGTCAAGGCAGTCCTTCGTCTGCGCTTCCGACTCGCCGAGTGCGTCGCTCCATCTGGACCGCTCCGCTTCGAGCCTGGTCATCCTGTCGGCGACAGACGCCGCCCGGGAGGTCGCTCCGTCCAGATCGCGCTGTAGACGCGTCGCAGCAAGTGTCAACGCCCCGAGCTCACCTCGGACTTCCGCCGCCGGATCACCCACGGCGGCGTCGAGGTCGCCCTCGCCGTCGTCGATGCTTCGGCGATCGAGCTCCAACTCGCGCTCGGCTTCGGCGAGGTCGTCGGCGGCCGGGAGAAGGTCGGCTGCTTCGCTCTCCGCCGACTCGAGTCGCCGGCGCAGCGCAGCCAACTCGAGCTCGAGATCGGCGACTATCTCGGCGTCGCCGCTGTAACTACGTTCCCGCTCGATCGAGCGCCGCCGCTCTGCGATGACCGCCTCGAGGCCGGTTGCGCGTGCCTTGAGGGCCCGTGCCCGGGCGTCGAGGTCGGAAAGCTCTGCCTCGACGACGAGCGGGGTTTCACCAGCAGCTTCCTCAGCTGCCCGTACGGCCTGCTCGCACTGCGACAGGGCCGTGCGGGCGCCGGCTTCCCGCCCGGCGAGAAGGTCCCGTTGCACCGTTACCTCCCCGAGACGCGCTCGAAGCGAGGCTAGGTCGCCACCGAGGAGGAACCGACGAAGTCCGCTCAGTTCGTCGACGAGGCTGTCGTGGCGCCGCGCCGCTTCCGCTTGCTTTTCGAGTGGGCGCAGCTGACGTTTCAGTTCGCGTTGCAAGTCCTGGAGTCGCACCAGGCTCGTCTCGCTCGACTCGAGACGCCGTTCGGCCCGTTCCTTCCGTCGGCGGAATTTCAGGATCCCGGCAGCTTCTTCGATCACGAGACGCCGCTCTTCGGGGCGAGCGTTGAGTATCGCGTCGAGGTTCCCCTGGGAGACGATGACGTGCTGCTGGCGCCCGATACCACTGTCGGAGAGGAGCTCTTGGACGTCGAGGAGACGGCACGGCACCCGATTGATCGCGTACTCGGATTCCCCTCCACGAAACAACGTCCGCGTGATCGTCACTTCGGAGAAGTCGATCGGGAGAAGTCCGGCGGTGTTGTCGATTGTGAGCGCGACTTCGGCACGTCCGAGCGCTGGGCGCTTCGGGCTCCCGGCGAAGATGACGTCCTCCATCTTCGACGAGCGGATGGTTCGCGCTCCTTGCGCGCCGAGGACCCACGCGACCGCGTCGACGACATTCGACTTGCCGCTTCCGTTCGGACCGACCACGACCGTCACCCCCGGTTCGAACTCGAGGGTGGTGGTGTCCGCGAAAGACTTGAATCCTTTGATGGTGAGGGATTTGAGGAACACGGCGCGACGAAACTACCGGCTTTGACTGGCCGAACGCGCGACGGTGCCCTCTACCTCGCCACTCCCGCCTCCGCCGACAGTCCCGTTCAACGCTGGCAGCCCGCGCAGAAGTAGCTTCTTCTACCGTTGGCCTTGACGCGTACGACGAGCTTGCGGCACGTCAGGCACTCCAGCCCCTCCCTCGCATAGACCCTGTGAAGCTCCTGGTAGCTGCCGGGCGCACCGTAGAGGTCTTTGTACTGGCGGTCGGCAAGAGTCGAACCGCGCCGCTTCACCGCCTCGGCCAGGACGGATCGCATAGCATCTCGAAGGCCGGCGATCTCATCGGAGGTCAACTCTCCCGAGGGCCTGTCCGGGCGGAGGCGGGCAGCGTGGAGTATCTCGTCGGCGTACATGTTGCCGATCCCGGCAATCACAGACTGGTCCATCAGCGTCACCTTCAACTTCGTGGACCGCTGCGACAACAGCTTCGCGAAGTGATCCCCGTCGAGCGCGAAGGGGTCAGGGCCGAGATGCGCCAGGGACGGCAGGCATGCGCTCGAAACGAACATCTGCCCGAAAGTGCGCGGGTCTACGAAGTGCAACTCGGGGAGACCAGCGAATTCGAGTCGAACGTGGGTGTGTTTCGCGGCGTTGGCACCCGGCGCGACAAGCCTCAGCTGGCCGCTCATACCCATGTGGGCGACGAGGACCTCACCGTTGTCGAGGTCGACCAACAGGTACTTGCCTACACGCCGGACTCCGCGCACACTGCGCTTCGCTACCCGGCCGACGAACTCGTCCGGGTCGGGATGGCGCCGGAACGAGCGGGCACCGTCCAACCGCACGTCGTCGATCGTCGCGCCTAGAAACTCTTTGGCCAGGTCGCGACGCAGAGTCTCGATCTCCGCGAGTTCCGGCATCAGGGCTCACCCGGGCGGAAAGTGCCGTTCACGTCCCGTCCCCGGCGTCCAGCAGCGCCTGCCATGCCTGGCGGGCCGCTTCCTGCTCGGCGTGCTTCTTGGATCGGCCCCGGCCGGAGCCGTAAGGCTGACCTTGGATGTACACGGTGGCGTCGAACTCTTTCGCGTGGTCGGGACCTTGCTCCGAGAGGAGGTAGCGGGGCAGCGAATCGAATTTCCTGGCGCACAGCTCCTGAAGCCTCGTCTTGAAATCGCCCCCGCCGGGCCCCTCGACTGCGGCCTCTATCCGCTCCCCGAAAAGGCCCATCACGAGTGTCTCGGCGCCGACCCATCCCTGCTCCACGTAGGCGGCCCCTATCAGAGCCTCCGCTGTGTCAGCGAGGATCGAAGGCTTGAGGCGACCTCCCGTGAGCTCCTCGCCCTTGCCGAGCATCAGCGCCGGCCCGACACCGACCTCGACTGCCACCTCACATAGCGAGGCCGAGCTGACCACTGCAGCCCTGGCCTTCGTCAGCTCACCTTCGGGGATCCCGGCGTATGTCCGGAAAAGGTGGGCGGTGACGACGAGACCGAGGACCGAGTCACCTAGAAACTCGAGCCGCTCGTTCGATTCGTTCCCTGGGTGCTCGGCACACCACGACCTGTGGCGGAGTGCCTCATCGAAGGACGAGCCCGGCGCCGCAGCCCACCCGAGGCGCGCCAACAGGGCGCCACGAGGATCGGTGTTGTCTTCGAGCTGGCGCTCACGGACGTGCGCGATGTTCAAACCGGCACGCTAGGCGGAAGCCTGCAGCTTCGCCATAACGTAATCAACGGCGTCGCGGACAGTCTTCAGGTCCTCCAGGTCCTCGTCGTCGATGCGGAAACCGACAGCACGATCGGAGAACTCTTCTTCTAGCGCCTCCACCAGTTCGATCAGGGCCAGCGAGTCGGCGCCGAGGTCGTCCCCGAAGGACGCCCCCTCGGAGATGGAGTCGGAGCTGATCTCCAAAATGTCCCCAAGGCAGCCTCGAACAACTGCGAGCACCTCGGGTCGCCCCATGGGGCCACCGGCGACATGAGTCTCAGCAGGCATCTGTCTCCTTCCTCCAATCGATCATCGTAGCTAGGCGGGAGCGCAACCAAGCTCGGCTCAGCCGGCAGGCGCTACAGCTGCCGCCAGTTGGGATACGAGGCCGTCGGCGACCGCCCGGTCGGCGACTCCAATGGCGTTTACGATAGCCCTCGCGGACGACGATCCGTGGCTGATGACACAAACGCCGTCCACACCGAGCAGGACCGCTCCACCGTAGGTTTCGGGATCCAACTCTGCCGCGAGAGGCAAAAGGGTCGCCAGGAGGGCATCCGATGCGCTTTTGTCAACCCCCGGGGACCGCAGCGCCTTGACGACGGCACCCAACGCAAACTTCATGGACCCCTCTAGCGTCTTGAGGACGACGTTACCGGTGAAGCCGTCCGTGACCACGACATCGGCTGCGTCCGACATGACGTCGCGACCTTCGACGTTGCCGATGAAGTCGACTCCCGGGCCCGCCGCCCCGTCGTGGAGGAGGGCGAACGCCTCCTTCGCGAGGGAGTTCCCTTTGCCTGGCTCCTCCCCGATCGACAACAGCCCGACCCTCGGACGCTCGACACCGAGGCGGACCCGGGAAAAGACCGCTCCCATCTGGGCGAACTGCACGAGCCACGACGCCGAGCATTCCGCGTTCGCCCCCGAGTCTGCGAGGACCGTCGGTGTCGAGCCGGGGACGGGGATCACAGTGGCTATCGCGGGCCGCGCGACTCCTTTGATCCGACCGAACCGGAAAAGCGCCGCAGCCATGGCCGCCCCGGTGTTTCCGGCACTCACCATCGCGCTGGCGTGGCCGTCGCGGACGGCTTCGGCGGCTCGAATCAGCGACGAGTCCTTCTTGAGGCGCACCGCTCTACCCGGATCCTCGTGCATCTCGATGACCTCGAGCGCCGGCATTACCGGGACGTCACCGGTGTCTCCCATTCGGTCCGGGTCCCCAACCAGTACAACGTCGTGTCCCTCGTTCAAGGCGTCTCGAGCGCCGGCGACGATCGCATCTGGCGCACGGTCGCCTCCCATCCCGTCGACGGCTACAGGCAAGGCCATGCCGTGGCGGCCCTCAGCCGACTTCTACAGCCTGGCGACCCTTGTACCAGCCGCATGTTGGGCACACCACGTGCGGAAGCTTGGCGTTGCGGCACTGCGGGCAGATGCTCCTGGCAGGCACCGTCAGTGTCCATGCGCTCGCCCGGCGGCTGCGGCTCTTGGCCTTCGAGGTCTTCTTCTTGGGGACAGCCATAATCAGATCCTTGCAGGACGGGCCGGACGAGACCAGCTTGACGTGGGACGATACAATCTAGCCGGACGGCGGGCACCCGCATGGAGCGTCGTTGCGATTTGCCCCACAGGTCGGGCACAACCCGGCGCAATCGTCCTTGCAGAGGGGGGCGACGGGAAGCTCCAGGAGTAGTGCGTCGCGCACGAGGGGCCTCAGGTCGAGCATCTCCGACTCAAGAGGGTAGGTCTCTTCGTCGTCGCCGGGCTTCTCGTGGCGCCTTCGGGGCCGGAAGAGCTCCCTGACCTCGCAGGTTATGACACCTCGAACGCTTGAGAGGCAGCGTCGGCACTCTCCCTCCCATTCCGAGCTGACCGAGCCTTCTACCTCGATCCCACCGTCGAGAGCCAACAGCACCACGTCCGCTCTGGCTTCGCTTCGCGCGGCCACTCTGCTTTCGGCGACCTCAAGCTCGCCGACGGGCCCTACCCTCGCCTCACGCCTTGAACTTCCGGGAACCCTGCGGAGGGTGGTGACAGCTACGAGCCAGGGGTCCTTCGCCACTCAGGCGAAGTCCTGGTCGAAGAAGTCCTCCTCGTCGCCGGACCCTTGCGTGGACTCCCCGTAGGAACCCGGGTTGTCGTCGGGGCGCGGCGGCGTGTAGGCGAGCTTCTCCCGGCCCGCCGAAACGGTCTTGATGGTCCGGTCGAGGACAACCTCGAACGCGGCCAGCTTCTGGTCGCAGTAGTCCTCCGCCTCCATCCGCAACCGTCGGGCTTCGTTGCGCGCTTCCTCCACGACGCGCCTCGCGGTGACGTTCGCTTCCCGCACGATCTCTGTCCGCTGCACCATCCGCTCGGCCCGGGCGCTTGCGGCGTTGACGATCTCCTCGCCCTCGCGTGCCATCCTTGCGAGGTAGTCATCGCGCTCACGCATCAGCCATCGAGCTTGGCGTAGCTCCTCGGGGAGCGCCTGGGAGGCCTCGTCCAGCAGCTCCAGCACCTCTTCTTTGTTGTCGAGCTTCACAGACGACGAAAGCGGCAGTGCCCTGGTCCCTTCGACTATCTCGATGACCCGCCGGATGAGCGACTCGGTGTCGTTGCCCTCTTGTAGGGGACCCGCGTCAAAAGTCATCGCAACCTCACCTTCACGAACAACCAGCGCTGTTTGCCGTAGGAAACTTTGCTACGAGGCGTTCCATCACCGGAGCCGGGACTGTGCCACGGATCCGGGAGGCACCCCCGTAGTGGGCGAAGTCGCGCACGTATTTCGACGCTATGAACGAGTACTCCGATGAGCACGGGATGAAAAGTGTCTCTATACCGGCAACTTTCTTGTTCATCTGCGCTTGCTGAAGCTCCGACTCGGCGTCCGACGCGACCCGTAGGCCTTTGACGATGACGTTGGCCCCAAGATGGCGGGCGAGGTCGACTACTAGACTGGAAAAAGACGATATCTCTACATTGTCCAGGTGCGCGACCGAGTCGGCGATCATCGCCATCCGCTCGTCGACGTCGAAGAGGGGGGCGCCTTTCTGCGTGTTGCGCATCGGCGCTACCACC
>JAKAZH010000242.1 GCA_021815935.1 Actinomycetes bacterium | reverse complement strand
CGGGGGGCTCGCTCCCGTGCTCCGAGATATAACCGAAACCTGTGGATGCACCACCTGACTGGAGGCGCGGCGTACCTTCCTCGTTGACCAAAACGAAGAGCGCTGGCGGTGGAACGCCGGCGGGAAGGTGACGCCAATGTTGACAGTAGCTGTTGAAGAGACGCCGGACGCGGAGCGCTCCGCCACCCTCGATGGACTGGTGGCCGAAGGGGCCCGGCGCATGCTGGCCGCCGCCCTCGAGGCCGAGGTGGAGGACTACCTGACGTGGCTGGCCGACCAGCGCGACGAGCACGGGCGCCGTCTGGTGGTGCGCAACGGCCACGCCGAGCCCCGCACCATCGTGACCGGGGCGGGCCCGATCGAGGTCCGGGCCCCACGCGTCGACGACCGGCGGCTCGACGAGATGACCGGCGAGCGGTGTCGGTTCCGCTCGGCCATCCTGCCGCCGTGGGCCCGCAAGTCGCCCAAGGTCGCCGAGGTGCTGCCCCTCATGTACCTGCACGGGATGAGCTCGGGGGACTTCGTCCCGGCCTTGGAGGAGTTCTTCGGCTCGGCCGCCGGGCTGTCGGCCTCGGTGATCACCCGGCTCACCACCGACTGGCAGCGCGAACGCGACCAGTTCTCCCATCGCTCGCTGAAGGATGTCGACTACGTGTACCTGTGGGCCGACGGGATCCACTTCAACGTCCGCCTGGAAGAGGCCCGCCTGTGTGCCCTGGTCATCGTGGGTGTGCGGGCCGACGGGACCAAGGAGCTCGTCTCGATCACCGACGGGCACCGCGAGTCGACCGAGTCCTGGGCCGACGTGCTCCGGGACTTGAGACGCCGGGGCATGACCGCCCCGGTGCTCGCCGTCGGTGACGGCGCCCTCGGGTTCTGGGGCGCGCTCGCCGACGTCTTTCCCGACACGCTCCACCAGCGCTGCTGGGTCCACAAGATGGCCAACGTCATGAACGCCCTACCCAAGTCGGCCCAGCCGGCCGCTCGGGCCGCCCTGGTCGAGGTCCGTGACGCCGAGGACAAGGACCACGCCGATCGGGCCCTCGAGGCCTTCGTGAAGGACTACGAGGCCAAGTGGCCCAAGGCGACAGAGAAGGTGACCAAGGACCGCGACGCGCTGCTCGCGTTCTTCGACTATCCCGCCGAGCATTGGATCCACCTCAAGACCACCAACCCGATCGAGTCCACCTTCGCCACGGTGCGCCTGCGGACCAAGGTCACCAAGGGACCCGGTTCACGAGCGGCTGGGCTGGCCATGGCCTACAAGCTGATCGAGTCGGCCCAGGCCCGTTGGCGGGCGGTCAACGCCCCGCAGCTGGTCGCCCTCGTCCGAGCCGGCGTGAAGTTCGAGAAGGGGGTGATGGTCGAGCGAACCGACGAGCAGGACACGGAGGTCGCCGCGTAGTCCGCCAGGCTTCTCGTCCACAGGGATTGACGATTTCTCTGACTGGTCGGCGCGGGCAACGTCCGGCGTTGTGGCGAGGGACGGTCGGCCGCGCTCAGCGCGCCGGGGGGTGTCGCTGCGCTGCACGCAGGCGCGACCTCGCGAGCACGTCGTCGAACAGGTCCTCGTAGGCCGAGGCCATCGTGCCCGGGGTGAACCGCCCAGCCATGCGACTGCTGGCGGTGGCGCTCATTCGCCGTCGGAGCGCCGGATCGTCCAACAGCCGCCGGAGCCCCTCGACGAAGGCGTCGAGATCTCCCGGGGGCACCAGCACTCCGGTAGCATCGTCGTCGACCACCTCCGTTAGTCCGCCGACCTGCGTCGCCACCACGGGGATGCCAGCGCGCATGGCCTCGATGGCCACCAGGCCAAACGACTCCGTCTCCGACGGGATGGCGACCACGTCGAACTGCCATGATGAGGTCCACGGAGGCTCCACCCACCCCGCAAACCTCACCCGCTGCTTGAGGTCGAGGCGCGCGGTCAGGGACTCGAGAGCCGGCCGCTCCGGACCCTCGCCCAGTATTACCAGGTCGCAGTCGGGCACGTGCCTGAGGGCGCGAATCAAGGTGTCGAAGCCCTTCTCCGGCGACAGCCGGCCGACGGCCCCGATCACCGGTCGCCTCTTGAGTTCCTCCGCCGGGTGCGCGGGGAGTTGCTGATCCTCGAGGGAGGGGGGGACTCCGTTGTAGAGGAGGACCACCGTTCCCGGCGGGAGGCCCACCTCGTGCTCGACACCCTCGGACATCCACCTCGACACGCCGCCCATCCTCGCCACCCGGCGTGCCACCCACCGGAACAGCAGCGCTTGGACCCTGCCCGCCGCGGGCGTCAGGGAGTGGACGACCGCCACGGTCGGCGTCCGCGTCGCCAGGCCTGCCAGCATGCCGTACTGCCCCGAGTACAGGGCAGGCAGGCCGACGAGGAGCAGGTCCGGCCTCAGGGACCGGAGAGCGTTCACGTGCGAGATGATGGCCCGGACGTCGAGCTTTCCCTGGACCCGGGGAACGACCCGCGCCTCGGTCCCCGGGCGGGCGCGCGCCACCAGGCGCAGCACCGGCTCACTGGTGCCGAGCAGGGAGACGCGGTAGCGGGGGTCCAGGTGGCCCAAGAGCGTGGAGAAGCTCATCTCCATCCCACCGAACACGTTGGAGTCGAGGTAGCAGCAGAGGTGGACGACCTCGCGGGTCGAGGGTTGCCGTCGGCCGTCGTCCGGGGTCATGAAGGCGCGGGGGCGCTCGGGACTGGTGACGCCGGTAGGCTGCTGCCGAGTGAACCGGCGAAGGGCAAAGGGCTGAAGCCGAGGAAGGCACCATCGCTGGCGAATGGGAGGCAGCCCTCCCCGTAGCGGGTCGCGCCGACCACCACCCGGTTCACGTCCCTCCAATCCGTCGAGCCGTGGAAGGTCGCCCGGCCGGACGGGAAGACCCCGCTGTGGCCGTCGGCCACTGCGACCGTACGACCGCGCCTGAGCCTCGGTTTGCCACTCGCCCGCGCCGTTGGCTGACGGGATCGAGAGCGTGAACCACTGCGGCTTGGGGTGGATCTGCTGAGATGGGAGGAGTCTCGACGGTGACCCAAGGAAGGTGGTTCGCCGGCGGTGGCGCAGTGGACCGGCGCGACGCCGGCTGGCCCAACCCTCACCCTCCAGCCCGCCGACTTCCTGCTGCACGGGCTGCGGACCACCTCGGGCATGCCCAGTTCGAAGTGTTCG
>JAKAZH010000241.1 GCA_021815935.1 Actinomycetes bacterium | reverse complement strand
AGAACTTGAAGCCCTTGGAGTAGTCGAACTTGTCGACTGCCCTCATCAGACCAACGTTTCCTTCCTGTATCAGATCCAGGAAGGCCATTCCGCGGTTGCGGTAACGCTTGGCTATCGACACGACGAGCCGCAGGTTCGCTTCGATCAGAACCCTCTTGGCCGCCAGGCCTTCCAAACGGACACGCTCGTCGTCGACGAAAGTCGATTCGGGCGGCCCGTCGGGACCTTCCCGGAGCACGGCGAGGCGTTCGGTCGCGGCGAGACCGGCCTGGACACGTCGGGCCAGCGACACCTCCTCGGCCGACGTGAGCAGCGGCACCTTGCCTATCTCCTTCAGGTACATCCTGATAGGGTCCTCGCCGCCAGCGGAGCCGTCGAACGCGTCGGCGTCGGCGCTGCGAAGCCTCTGGACGCGCCGGCGTGGCCGAGTCGCGGCAGCGCCCTCCGAGCCTGCCGCTGGCCCGGTCAGCTCGTCGCCGGCGGTCGGGGGCCCGTCCGAGGCATCGCCCGGCGCAGCTGTACGCTTCGGCCGCCGCCGCGCCGTAGCAGCGGGCCCGGCTCCGACATCGCCCGCATCGGCGGCGTCGGTGGCGTCGGCGGCGGCGTCGAAGTCCCCGCGGAATTCGATGCCGCTCGCGGCGATGCGCGCCCCGACAGATGAGATGACCTCGGGCGTGAGCTCGACTCCCGAGAGCACGCTCAGAAGGTCGTCGGCGTCGAGGTAGCCGCGCTCGCGTCCCACAAGCAGCAAAGCGACGAACTCGCTTTCAGGAAAACGGCTGGCTTCCGCCTGGTCCGTCGTCCGGGCGGCCTCGCCGCCGCCGCGGTTGGCGCCTTTCATCGGTCCTCGCCGCTGCCGGCGTCGAATGCTGGCGCCACTGCGCGTCGCGCCGCGAGCCACCCTATGAGCGCCTCCGACGCCTCCCGGGCGAAGCTACGGCCGTCGGTCTCGTCGCTTCGGATCTGCTCCGCCGCAAGCTTCAGCCATGCGATCGTCGGGGAGTACGCGGCTTGGTCGGCCGGCGAAGCCCGCCGACTCTCTGCTTTCAGCGCTGTCAGCTCCCTGTCGACTGCGCGTTCCAAAAGCAGGTTGACTACATCGTCAGGCTCCGCGTCCGACTCGTCCAACGCGGCTCGCTGCAAAAGCTCCGCCACCTGCGGGGCGGCGCCTTCGATCGCCCTGTAGAGGTCCGGGGCGTCGCTCAGGGCCTGGTACCCCTCGAGTGCGACACCGGGTGAGAACATTACGGCGTGAAGCTGAGCGGCTATGGCGTCGGGCCTTTGCACGAGCAGGCGCAGCGCCTCCATCTCCGGGCCCCCGACCGCCGACGGGGCGGGGCGCCTCGCAGCGACCGGCCTATCCGCGGATGCCGAACCCATCGTTCGGAGTCGATCAGGCCGCACCTGGCACCTGTCCGCTACGGCCATCAGATACTGGTCGCGCACCAGTGGATCCGGATGGCCGGAGATCATCGTCATCGCATCCCCCGCGGCTCTGGCGCGCCCCTCGGGGTGTGAAAGGTCGCTTGAGGCGAACAGGCGGTTCAGTCTGAAACCCAGGTACGGGGTCGCTGCGGTTATCGAGGCGAGAAGCCCCTGCGGGTCGGCGCGCGCTGCGTCGGCCGGGTCGGTCCCTGGAGGAAGGTCCAAGACGCTGATCGTCACGTCGAAGCGGGACTCCCAGGCGTAGAACTTGTCCGCTGCCGCCTGGCCGGCAGCGTCGGCGTCGTACGCGACGACAATACGGCGGGCGAAGTTCGTCAACGCTTTGATGTGCCCGTCGGAAAGCGCCGTTCCACAGGTGGCGATCGCCTCGTGCACCCCTGCTCGCTGCAGTCCGATAACGTCCGTGTACCCTTCGCACACGACGACCCTGCCCCGCTCCACGATTGCCTTCTTCGCCCAATTGAGCCCGTAGAGGGTCCGGCTCTTGTCGTAGACGGAGGTGTTCGCCGTGTTCTTGTACTTGGGGCCCTGCCCGCCGGGAAGTAGGCGCCCCCCGGCGCCGACCGGCTGGCCGCCGGGCTCGAAGATGGGGAACAGGACACGACCCCGGAAGAAGTCGACGTACCTTCCCTGCCCGTCGAAGGTCGCGAGACCCGCATCGACCAGAGCGGCGGCGGGCAACCCGAGGCTTCGCACGAGCACATCCCGACCTGCCGGCGCCCAGCCGAGGCTGTACTGGCGGACGACGTCGCCGTCGTAGCCACGCTCGCGACGCAGATAGGCGCGAGCAGGCGCCGCGTCCTTGGAGGAAAGGAGCCTCTCGTGATACCACGCGACTGCCGCCTGGAGCGTCTCGTGGGTCCGGTTGCGTCGCTGGCGGTCCCGGCCGCCGGAGGCCTCGTCGTAGTGAAGGGTGATCCCCGCCCGTTTGGCGAGCTTCTCGACGGCGTCCGCGAAGTCGAGGTGGTCCATTTCCCGAACGAAAGAAATCACGTCGCCCTTGGCTCCGCACCCGAAGCAGTAGTAGAGACCAAGCTCGGCGTTGACTGACAGGGACGGCGATCTCTCCGTGTGGAACGGGCATAGCCCGCTCCAGCGGGTCCCGACCCGGCGCAGCGCAAGGTGTTCGCTGACCACAGCGACGAAGTCAGTGGCGGCCCTGACCTTGGCGATGTCCTCGTCGACTATCCCCACAGCCTGAGCCTACGACTCGCCGCTACGATCAGCGGTTCGCCACCACAGCTTGGGCGGCAGCCAGCCTCGCGATCGGAACCCGGAACGGCGAGCACGACACGTAGTCGAGCCCGACCCTGTAGAAGAAGTCGATCGATTCGGGATCGCCACCGTGCTCGCCGCAGACGCCCAGCTTGATGTCCGGCCTCGCGGAGCGGCCCCGCTCCACGGCGTCGCGCACCAGCTGTCCGACGCCGGTCTGGTCGATCGTCTCGAACGGGTTGCGCGCTAGTAGTCCCATGGCGAGGTAGGCGGCCATCATCCTGCCTTCGACGTCGTCGCGGGAGAACCCGAACGTCATCTGCGTCAGGTCGTTCGTACCGAAACTGAAGAAGTCGGCTTCCTCGGCCATCTCGTCGGCGCGCACCGCCGCCCGGGGGGTCTCGATCATCGTGCCGATCGCGACGTCGAGCTTCTTGCGAAGCCCTTTGGTGCTCTCGGCGATCGCCTCCTGCACCCACGACCGGGCGAGTCCGAGCTCCTGGCGTGTGACGGTAAGGGGGATCATGACTTCGACCTTGG
>JAKAZH010000240.1 GCA_021815935.1 Actinomycetes bacterium | reverse complement strand
AGCCAGGGCTTCAGCCTACTTTGACAGCCGAAACCTCGAACTCGAGGGTTACCTTCTCGCTGACCAGGACACCGCCGGTCTCGAGGGGGGCGTTGAAGGAGATACCCCAGTCCTTCCGGTTGACCTCCACGCGGCCTTCGAGGCCTACACGGGAGTTGCCCCACGGGTCCTTGGCGGGACCGCTCAGTTCGGCATCGAAGCTGATCGACTTCGTGACGCCTTTGATGGTGAGGTCACCGACAACTGTGTAGTTGTCGTCGCCGGCCTTGGAGACCGCCGTGCTCACGAAAGTGATCTTCGGATAGGTCTCCATGTCGAAGAAGTCGTTGCTGCGAAGGTGGTTGTCACGGTCCGCGTTCCTGGTGTCGACGCTCTTGGCTTCGATCTCGAGCTCGATGGTCGACGCTGCGGGGTTGTCGACATCTAAGTAGCCGTTACCCTGGATCTCGTTGAAAGATCCACGCACCTTCGTAACCATGGCGTGGCGGGCCACGAAGCCGATACGCGAGTGTGCCGGATCCAGGTTGTACTTGCCAGTGAGCTCGGAAGCGTCTGCCATCGGGTTTCTCCTTTTGTCGGGGTGAGGTTGTCTCAGTCTTGCCAACGTAGTTGCGTAAGCAACTATTCCGCGCATCTCAGAAATCTGGGCGAGGTTCCCCGGTAACTTCAAGCTCCGGCTCATGTAGGGCGACAGGTTGCTTATCGTGGGAGGGGTGGTCTACCAGCACGTTGCGACGTTCGACGCACCCATAGACGAGGTCTTCTCCTGGCATTCCCGTCGCGGGGCCATCCGCCGGCTTCTGCCTCCGTGGCAGCCGGTCAAGGTCGCTCAGGAAGCACAATCCCTAGAGGACGGCGTCGCCGTCCTTTCGATGCCAGCGGGAGTCTCCTGGCGGGCACGCCACGAACCGGCAGGCTACGTCGCCGGTCGGCGCTTCACCGACGTGCTCGACACCGCGGTTCTGGGGCAGGCGCTCGCGTGGCGCCACCTGCACAGTTTCGCCGAGCTGCCAGGCGGTCGTACTCAGCTCACGGACGAGGTCCGCACGAGGCTGCCGGACCGTTTCCTCGAGCAGATGTTCGGCTACAGGGCCCGACAGGTCGCCGGCGATCTTGCTGCGCACAAACGCTGGGGAACGTCCACGGAGGGAGGGCTCACAGTAGCGATGACAGGATCCTCGGGGTTGGTCGGCTCGGCGCTGAGCGCCATGCTCAGCACCGGAGGCCACACCGTCGTGTCGCTCGTCCGGGACAGCGCCCATCCCGGGGCCCGTCGGTGGGATCCGCTGGATCCGGCCGAGGACCTTCTCGCAGGAGTGGACGCGGTGGTGCATCTCGCCGGGGCACCCATCGCAGGGCGCTTCAGCCAGTCGCACAAAAATGCGATCTACGACAGCCGGGTGACCCCCACGCGCTTCCTAGCGCAGCTGGCAGCGAAAAGCGGCGTCAAGACCTTCGTGTCGGCCTCTGCGATCGGCATCTACGGAGCCGACCGCGGCGACGAGGAGCTTACGGAGACTTCCGGGCGCGGAGATGGCTTCCTCGCAGAGGTGGTCGACGCTTGGGAAGCGGCGGCCGACGCCGCTGCTGCTGGCGGCGACACCCGGGTCGTCAAGGTCCGCACTGGCATCGTGCAGTCCCCCAACGGCGGGGCCCTCGCCTTGCTGCGGCCCCTGTTCGCCGCCGGGCTCGGCGGTCGCCTCGGAAGCGGTCGTCAGTGGATGGCGTGGATCGGCCTCGACGACCTGCTCGACGTCTACTTGCACAGCCTCATGGACGTTGCGATCCACGGACCGGTAAATGCCGTAGCAGCGGAGCCGGTTCGCAACGCCGACTACACCGCCACGCTCGCCAAAGTGCTCCACCGCCCGGCGGTCCTGCCGGTGCCGCCGATCGGGCCGCGCCTGCTTCTAGGCGCCGAGGGTGCGCGAGAGGTCGCCTCGGCGAGCCAGAGGGTACTTCCCGGCAAGCTGACAGCGATCGGGCATCCTTTCAGGCACCCCGGGCTGGATGAATGCCTGAGACACTGCCTCGGACACACGCAGGCAGACGGGAAGCTCTAAGCGCCGAGAGCGCCCTGAAGGTGTTTGATCAGCTCTCGAGCGTCGTATTTTCGCTCGAAAGGTCCCCAGTACATCGAAGTCGACGCCCCTTTTCGGAATCCACCACAGTCGGCGAGGATCCGCCTGAAATGGTGCGGGACAACTCTGGCTGCCGCGGCTGCGGCCTCCGACTTCGAAACAACGTTGCCTTCGAGCGCGCCCACGGCGAGCCTTGCGGCCTGCAGGACGAACGGAGTCACCTCCGTGCGCATGACCATACTTTTTCCGGCGGCAGCGGCTACGAGCTCCACGAACTCGCGTGTGCACCAGGAGCGAAGATCCGCCTCCTTGAAATGCACCACTGGCCAGTCCGGCCCGAGAACTGGGACTGCCTCGTCGCGAAGCAGGGCCCTGGTGAGAGGAGTGTCGAGTCTTCCCCGCTGATGCATCGCTCCCTCGTCGGCGATCTCCGCCCAGGTGGTGTACCACACGGAGGCGTCGCGCTTCGCGTGGGCAAGGACCCGTTCGCCACGGCGAAGACGCTCGTCGAGGGTCGCTTCGAGGGGCCCGTCGGTAACGACGACGAGGTCCACGTTCGAGAAGCGTTCGCTGAAGTCACCGAGAGCAAGCCCTCCGACCAGGTACAAGGCGCTCAGGTGAGATCCGAGGTTCGCCTCGAGAGTCTTCAGGTAAGAGCCGATACGGCCTTCGAGCGCGGAGGGAACCACAGTCCCCAGTATGTCCGGGTGCCATGCTAAAGGAGTGAACGCACGCCACACTGTCGTGATCGGCGCCGGTATCGTCGGCCTCGCCACAGCCAGGGAGCTCGCCGAGCGCGACCCGGCCGCACGGGTGACCGTGCTCGACAAGGAGTCAACAGTCGCCGCCCATCAAAGCTCACACAACAGTGGGGTCGTACACGCCGGCGTCTACTACCAGCCGGGATCGCTCAAGGCGAAGCTTTGCATCGAAGGGCGCCGGCTTCTCGAAGAGTTCTGCGACGGGCACGGGATCGTCTTCGAGCGCTGCGGGAAGGTTGTCGTGGCTACGAGCCCGCACGAACTGCTGGCTCTCGACGAGATCGAACGTCGCGCAAGGGCGAACATGGTGCCCGGCTTGCGCAGACTCGACCGTGCGGGCCTGGAGGACATCGAGCCGCATGCCGGAGAT
>JAKAZH010000018.1 GCA_021815935.1 Actinomycetes bacterium | reverse complement strand
GCTGGCAGCCCGACCATCACGAACATCGTCGGCTGCCTCCGCTCAGCTGTCACGCAGGCATCAGCCATCCCTAGGAGCGTAGCCCCAGCCGTACACATGTCACGGGAGGCGGATGACGTCGTCCCCTGCGTCCCACGAGAGGTCCGTTAGAAACGACGTCGGTAACCAGCCACCAGTCCGACACCCGCCCAGCTGCGGTCCGCTTAAGCATCGCACGGTTCGGGGGAGACGCTGCTCAGAGAACGGACGGTCTGGTGGCGATGAGACTGGCCTGTCGTCGTTTCTCGCCTGCCTGCGGTTCCCGTACGAGCTGCGCGTGGACCGCCAGGCCCGCCTCGACTGCGAGTTCGGCAACCCGCTCGGGCGTCGCGTCGTAGGCGAGGACCGAGAAACCGTCACGATACGCCGTCACGGTCCGAGGCTGATCTTCGTCACCCACATGGAAACCGACCAGCAGGTATCCGCCTGGGGCCAACACGCGGTAGAACTCGTCGAACACTCCGGGAAGCTCCTTCGGCGAGGTGTGGATTGTCGAGTACCAGGCCAGAACGCCTCCAAGGACTCCGTCCGCCAGGCCCACGGCGGTGATCGAGCCAACGACAAACCTTAGACTTGGATGCGTTCGTCGGGCGACGTCGACCATACCCTGGGACAAGTCGATGCCGAAAATGTCGACTCCCATTGAGTGCAGGTGGGCGGTTATACGGCCAGTGCCACAGCCGAGGTCGGCGACTGGTCCAAGACGAGCATTAGCAACCAGGTCCGCAAATGCAGCCAACATGGCCCGGTCCAGGCTGGTTTCCGCTCCGAGATCGGGAAGCAGCCGGGCGTAGTCGGCGGCGACAGAGTCGTAAGCGGATCTAGTGGCGCGCGAGTCGGGCCGCTGATTCACAGAGACGAACCGTACTGGTTTTAAGTGCCTCGCTCCAACGACGGCGACCGGCGAGGATCTCTCCGACGTTCGGCGGGGACCCGCGCGCTGTCGCTCGTCAGTTCCCATCGAAAGTCAAAGGCGAGGCTGGGTTTCCTCCAAATGACGCCAGCGACAGGTGCGATGTCGTCCGACGCCGCCAGATCACGGCGCAAGACCCGGTGACTCTACAGTTGGATCTGCGGGTAGAGCGCGAAGCGGTAGATCAGCTCGGCGCAGCGGCGCCGTCCTGCGTCAGCCATGGATGAGTCGAGGACGTATCGGTCCTGGGAGAGCCCCGAGCGGGCAGCGGCTGGCACGGTGGTGGCCCGCGTGGTGTGGATTATGTCGGCGACCTCGTCCATCTCGCCGGCCCGCAGCCCGAGCGTGGTCAACGCTGGTGTCCCGAGGCGGATGCCCGAGGTGTACCAGGCGCCGTTAGGATCGACCGGGATAGCGTTGCGGTTGGTCACGACACCGGCGTCGAGCAGCGCGGATTCGGCCTGCCGGCCGGTCAGGCCGTAGGAGGCAGCGACGTCGATGACCACCAGGTGGTTGTCGGTGCCGCCGGTCAAAAGGCGCGCTCCCCGGCGCAGCAGTCCCTCGGCCAGGGATTGGGCGTTGTCAACGATCGCCCGGGCATAGTCCCGGAAGGAGGCCTGGCGGGCCTCGGCCAGGGCCACCGCCTTGGCCGCCATAATGTGCGACAGGGGTCCCCCGAGCACCATCGGACAGCCCCGCTCCACCTGCTGGCGGTAATCAGCGGTGGACAAGACGATGCCACCTCGTGGCCCGCGCAGCGACTTGTGCGTGGTGGTCGTAACGACGTCAGCGTGGGGCACCGGGTCGTAGTCGCCGGTCAGGACCTTCCCGGCCACCAGCCCCGCGAAATGGGCCATGTCCACCATGAACGTCGCCCCCACCTCGGCGGCGATCTCGGCCATGCGGGCGAAGTCGACGCGCCTCGGGTAGGCCGAGTAGCCGGCCACCAGGATCAGCGGGCGGAACTCCCTTGCCCGCTTTGCCACCTGGTCGTAATCGAGCAGGCCGCTCACCGGGTCGACCCCGTAGCTGGCCTGGTCGATCGACCAGGTTGGCGTCGATGCCGGAGTGGGGCTGCACGTAGGCGTGCTCGGCCCCGAAGAGGGCCTTGGCGTGCTCGGACGCCAGCGTCTCGACCTTGTCCACCACCTCGCAGCCCGCGTACATTCGCCGCCCGGGCACCCCCTCGGCGTACTTGTCCGACAGCCAGTTCCCCATGGCCAGCAGCACGGCGGGGCTGGCGTAGTTCTCCGACGCGATCAGCTTCAGCTGCCGGCGCTGAGCGTCCAGCTCCTCGCCGATGAGCCGGGCCACGTCGGGCTCGGCGGCCCCGATCACCCGCAGGCCGGCCTGGTAGGCGGTGGTCTCATCGCTGGCGGACATGGGCGGGGTCTCCTCGCTTTACTCGAAGGGTCGCCCAGGCGTCCGGCCTACACCCCACAGGAATACTCGTGGGGGCGGTCGCTCCCCGGTGGTTGACCCACCCTGACACGCCAGTAACGACCGGACCCAAGTTTAAGCCACCGGCAGAAGGAACGGAGCCCGAAATGCTCGGGGCGATAAATTCGATCGAAGCGGCCACCTCGCCTGATGGTCGATATGTGTTCGTGAGCTCGAGCAGTCGGGTGTGCTGGTCGTAATCGGCCTTGGCGTTGCGTTTGAGAGCCATTTCGCCAAGTCTGGATTTGTGGGCGCGGTAGCGCTCGACCGGTCCGTGGTCGGGGTGGCCATCGCTCCGAATGGGTCGTCGTTCTATGTCACGAGTGAGGTTGTTGCTGGCGCGAGCGGCGCCGACTCGCGAGGCACTCTTAGCCTACTCAACATGCGACGGCGAGTCGGATCCGACCTCCTTGGCTGCGGTGTGGGCGAGCATAACTTTGCAGAGTTGGCAGTACACGAACAGCACGTCGATCGTCTCAGTGCCGCCAGGGTCCGTAGCGCCGCCGGGGCCCTCGGCCGCGTTCACGGGGAGGATCTTGTAGGCGACGTTACCTTCGAGCACTGCCCGGCACGTAGGGCAGCGGGGGCCGGCGCCGGCCGGTTCGTAACTCGCAGGTCTGTGGCTGTGCGACTCTTCCGGCCGGCCGGCGAGCAGCTCTTTAACCCGCTGGCGGACGTCGGCCAAGTCGACGCCGAGCGCGGTCAGTGTTTGTACGGCGACGCCTTCGCCTTCGCGTAGCAGCCCGAGAAGGAAATGCTCAGTACTGATGTAGTTGTGGCCGAGTTGGAGCGCTTCTCGCAGCGACAGCTCGAGCACTTTTTTCGCTCGCGGCGTGAACGGCGGTGAGCCGGCTCTAGCGCCGGGCCGGACCTGCGGCCCGAGGATCTTCAGCACCTCCCTTCGGGCGTTGTCCATTTCGATCCCGAGCGAACCTAGTGCCCTGGCCGCGACGTCGTGGCCGTCGTGGAGAAGTCCGAGCAGAATGTGCTCGGTGCCTATATAGCCGTGGCCGAGCAGCCTTGCTTCTTCCTGGGCGAGCACCAACACCCGCCGGGCACGGTCAGTGAACCTTTCGAACACGTCCACCAGCATCGCGCCGCCAGCACCCCGTTGGCGGTCGCTGCCGACGCTCGCCCAAAAGTCGCCGCAATAAGGTTCCGCTGTACTTGCGGGTCGCCGCGACGCCGCCAGCCAATCGACGTTCGGTTGGCTAGCGAGGGCGATGCCCACAGTGCTTCGCAGTCGCTGACGAGGTGGCAGCGTTAGTGGCATCCTTGTAGCTATGCCCGCTCGGTCGCCTTCGTGTAGGCGTCGCTGGGTTCGCCTTGTTGTGGGATTCTTGTCAGGCGTGGGGTGGTTGGCCTTCGCCGGGTCGGTGCCGCCGGCGGGGGCATCGTCGGTCGTGGCGGCTGGGGTTGTCGAGGCGGTTCCTGTACCGGGACTTTCGTTGCATGTCCCCGGCGATGGCCGTCTCAATGGGGACGGTTTCGCTGCTTCGGTGACGGGTTACCGTTTCGCTTCGCAGGTCGGCTACGGGGCTTCGACTCTACGGGCGTCGATCGGCCAGGAGTTGTTGGTGTTCGGGTTGCAAGGCCTCGACGCGTCTGTAGGCTCAAGCATTAGCGCTGCGAGCCCGCCGGCGCCGTCCGCCTTGCTTATTGTCGACGGGGCGGAGGAGGCTTTGCCGGCATCGCACCAACATGGCGGCGGTCCGGCGTTTTATCTGGCGTCGATTCCGTCGGGTGCCACGAGCGTGGAGTTGCAGGTGTCGGCGCAGGGGTTCACCCAGACGTTTTCCTTTAGCGCCGGTGCCCGGGTGGGATTGTCGCCGGTGGTGTTATACAGGGCGGCGAGTTCCTGGGAGGCTAGCGATCCGTTAGGTGACACGATCACGATGGCTACACTGGACCCGGCCGAAAACCTTGCCGGAGCGAAAACTGATGTCACGGTCGCGTCGGGTGCTCTCACCTGGTTCGGTCCGGGCGGTCCCGGTGACTATCCGGCCGGTCCGGGCGAGGCGTGGCTGGTGTTGAACGCTTCGAGTCAGGCCCATCCGATATCTGTGCTGCCGGTTGGTTTTCAGTTGACGTACCTCTCGACCCTCGCCGCCGACCAGGTTACGTTGACGATCGCTGGTGGCGGGACGCCGATGCCTGCTTTGATCGCGGGTAAGGGCGGCAGCGCCGACGAGTCGACTAATCAGTCTGGGATTTTCGGTGGTGTCTACTACTGGCAGGTGCCTGCCGACCTGTCGGCGGCGACCGTGACGATCACGCCGGGCACCATTACGGCCGAGGATAACTATCTGGGCAGCCCGCAGTCGATCAAAGTCGCCGGCTCCGCGGTGTTCTCGCTCAGTTTCGGCTCCCCCTATGTGCCACCTCCCCCGCCTTTGAGCCCGCCTGCGTACGCTGCCGCGTCGGGGAGTGCGGGTGCGGGCATCGGAGGTAGCTCGGGTGTGCCGACGATAGTGTCGACGTCGGCAAAGCACAACAGTTCGGCGCCTCTCGGTGTGACAGGACAGCTGGTCCTAGTCAGCATTGTCGGGGTGCTGACGCTGATCGTGATCGTCTTTGACCGGCGTCGACGTGCGGTTCTGTTAGCTGCCCCTGGGGGATCGCCGGCTGCCGCCGCGGGTGGCCGTCGTCGCCGCCAAGCTCGTAATGCGGGTCCGTCGGAGTCGCATCGAGGCTGGCCAGAAGCCGGCGTCGACCGGCCCGTCTACCGTGAGCAAGGTCCACCGGGTGGCCAGCCGGCATCAAGATCGCCATTAGGTACCAGCAGCGACACCGCGCCGAGCGCAGAGCCGTATCCGGTCCCGGTAGTTGCGCCCGACACGGCCGCGCCGTCCAGTGCCGTCTCGCTGGCGGTGTCAGACTGCTATGGCGGTGCGAGCCGAAGCCCGGTTGAGGTCCCGCCGGCCGGCGACCCGCCGTATCCGCCAGCCGCGCTCGCGACTGCCAGGGTGTTGGTTGTCGTCCCGGACGGGCCGCCGCCGGTAGGTGAGGGGAGGGTGCGGGTGGAGGTTCTCGGGCCGCCGCGGGTGGTCGGTTGGCCCGAGGGCGTTGCGCCGCCCGGCCAGAGCGTCCTAGAGCTTCTAGCGTTTCTTGCTTTGCATCCCGGGCAGCGTTTCAGCACCGAGCAGTTACGTTCCCGCCTCGGAGCGGGACGGCCCCGAGATCTAGACCCTGGCACTGTCCGACGTTACATCAACGAGCTACGCCGCGCGCTAGGCGACGCCCGGGTCCCGGAGTCCAAAGCGGGCGGAAGGTACGAGGTTTTAGGCGTCGATGCCGACGCTGTCGAGTTCGCCCGCCTGACTGCCTCCGGCCGGCTGGCCGACCCAGCCAAAGCCAACGAAGCAAGCCGGGATGGTGTGCATCACGAAACGGATCCCGACAGTAACGTAGCGGTGGCGGGTCGTCTGGCGGCGGCGTTGTCGATGGTGAGGGCCGCCCCTTTCTCGGACACAGCTAGGG
This sequence comes from Actinomycetes bacterium, assembly GCA_021815935.1. The sequence goes on along the minus strand of JAKAZH010000018.1, from coordinate 10,305 downwards.
GTACCTACGGGTGGGCTGATATCGATCTGAATCTGTCTGCGGACATGTCGAATGGCATTCAGAAGGCCGCGGTGCGCCTCGCCCAGCTCGCACTGGACGCGCACGACAGGGAACTCGCTTTGTGGGCGGTGTCGAAAGGGATCCTGGTGTGGCCCTGCGACGAGGAGCTGTCCATGGCGTTCTTGGATTCGGCAGCGGGGGATCCCGGTCGCCTCGACGCTGCGTGGACCCAGACCGTGGCCCGTCTCGGCGTTTGCGGTGACAGCCCGTCGGCTCGTCTCGGGGATCACTACCGCCGGCTGCGTTCGCATATGTAGCGCCCGCGTGGGTCGGGCCGGCGGTGCCTCGAACGTCTCCTAGACGGTGTCGTTGTGTCGGATGGTGGTCGTTGTGGTGTGTGTCGGCTACGAGATGATCCCGTGACGGGCGTTCCAGCGTTGCGCGCTTTGGTAGGCGTCGATGAGACCCCAGACGAACGCGACGCTCACGGTGACGAACCCGACGACGAAGAACATGAGCGGGAAGCTGATCAGCCACAGGGCGAGTATCGCTATGCCGGTGCCGACGTTGCCGTTGATCATGGATCCGACGCCGGGGATGAATAGTGACACGAGGACCGACACCGCCGGGCTTTTCGCTGCTACCGCCTGCACCGGCTGGGGGTAGGAGCCGGGCGGGTAGACCGGGCCGCCGGGATTCCCAGCTCGCGGCTGGGTGTAGGACGTCCAAGCGGCGCCGTTCCAGTAGCGCAGAAGGTTCGTTTCGGTCGGACTCGGATACCAGCCCGCTGGGTGCACTGTCGCCTCCCTCGCTTCCCTTCCTCGCGGCCGATCACGGCCCGCTCGCCGAGCCGAGTGTATCAGCCTGTCGCCTCCTTGGTAGCACGCGAAGGCGTTTTGGAGTCGGGTTGCGCGCTGGGTAGCTCGCGCTACCTTTGCGCAAAGAGCGGGTCCAGTTTGTAGGAGGCGGAGCTGCCGGCAGTCCATGTGACCGCCGGCGAAACTCGTCTCGGCGGCGAATCGTTCACCCCGACCAGCAGCTCGTCCACTCTGTCCCCGACCACCTTCCGGTCACGCCTTACACATGCCCAACCTTCTCGGTGTGCCCAGGGTATACACGTCGATGCCGGCGACCGCAGCCCCCAAGGCCGGTCGCCGCGACGACGGGCCGGGCCACACACGACGGGCGACGCTCAGCATCAGGGAGGGGAGAAATGGGGCGCCGGTCCCGGCAGCGCCCTCGTCGACCCTCTACCCGATCTGCGGGTATCGAGGGGGAGTCTCACTTGGGTTATCGAGCGGTCAATCCCCGTCTCGTCACGACGGCTGCACGGGCCATGCCAAAGCTTCCACACATTTGCGCTTCCTGTCGGAAGACGACGACGGCGCCCCGCCCCCCGGGCCGGGCGGCGGTCTGGGTGACCGCCGGGGTGCTGGCGCGGCGCAGGCTGGTTTTTGCGGACCGCCCCGGGTTTGTAAAGGGCGCGCTGCGAGCCTTCGCTTCGGCTGCGCCTGCGCTACGGTTCTCGCTCGGCCTCCGGCCGTCCCTTGACAATCCCGCCCCGGTCCTGCGTCGGCGCTTCCAGCAGGGTCGAGCGGGTCTGCTTGACCCTGCAAGCGGGCAGGCGGAGACCTCACGTTCGCTTCGGCTGTCACCGTCCATGACAACCGAGACGGTGTTAGGTGAATCGCGTGCCTGTCGTCGTTGCCTTCCGACGCCTGTCCGGCCCCTGGCCGGAAAGACTGCACCTTTGCGGCAGAGGGATCGCATGGCGCTTAGACGGCGCTCGCCGTGGTGACTTCACGCGCGCCGGATCCTGGCGTACTGGTGTAGGGAAGGAAGGGAAAATTCTGGGTGGAGGCGTCTGAGTTGAACGCGTCGACACGCAGGAGCATCGCCGTCTGCGGGGCCGGCGTCCGGTCGGCGATACGTGTAACGGGCTGACGGGTGGCGCTCGCGGCGGCGTCTCGGGCAGGGTTGCAGGGTCGGATTTGATCTCGGAAAGTGCCTGCTGAGCTGGTCGGTTTTTGTCGGCGGAAGGGTTCGGGTCGGATTTAAGGATTTTTTTGGTTCCGGACTCCGATCCGGATTTCTCTCCGGACTCCGATCCGCCCCCGGGTCGCATCGTTGCTGGTATGGCTACTAGCAACGACACGATCAGCTCGTTCATCGCACATGTGGAGGCCGTGGGGTCGACCACCGCCGGCAGTCGTTTGACTCGACGATGGTTAGTTGAGGAGGCTCAACTCGCTGAGCTCGCCATGGGCTCGAGTCTCGGCGTGAATTCGAATGGTTCGCTGGGCTGGCTGTCAGCTGGTGACGTCGCGGCCGTCTGCAGGGGAGCGGGCCGCGACGACCAGGAGCGCATCGTCGGGTGCCTGTGTCGCCTCGGGGCCAGCGACGAACTGGCCCGCCTGACCATCGTGTCGGGATTGGCGGCCCGTCTCGCGTCGGTGTTGGCCGGTTGGTCGAGGGCGGGAGCCGCCAGCTGGGAACTCGACGGCCTCGCGTCTGATTTGCTGTCGGCGTGCTGGTCGGGGGTCGTCGTGCTAGCCGAGTCGGTTGCGGCGGGAGCGGCGCCGCCGCGGAACTTGGTTTGGTATCTCATCGACGGGACGGTTGAAGCTGTGCGGGTGCCCCGCCGGCGGGAACGTCGGTGTGCGGCGCTGCATTCACCGCTTCTCGACGCGGTCGTCTGCGGCTTCACTTCCCGTTCGGGCGAGGAGGACCTGGCGTTGGCGCTGGCCGACGCGGTGCGCGACGGCAGGCTGACCCGGGCAGCGGCCGCCCCCCTGTTCCTGACCCGAGCCGCAGGCTTTGACGTGGGCGAGACCGCCCGGCGCCTGGGATGCACACCCGCTTCGGTTCGGGCAGTTCGTTCCCGGGCAGCGCGACGTCTCGCGGCGACGGTCTGAGCGGGGCGACTGCAATGTTGTCGATTGGAAAGCTGACACCGGGTAGGGCGTCGTATTACGCCGAGCAGCTTCCCGGAGGCGCGGACGAGTACTACACGCGTGGCGACAGTGAGGTTCCGGCGGTGTGGCTGGGCTCGGCCTGCGGGCGTCTCGAGTTGGAGGGCCGGGTGGATCCGGCCGGCTTCAGGCTTCTCCTCGACGCGGCCGATCCACGCACCGGCGACCCGCTCGGGGTTCCTCGCACGACGAGTCACCGCCTGGCCGGCTTTGACTTGTGCTTCTCGTCGCCGAAATCTGTCAGTGTCCTGTGGGGCCTGGCCGATCCCGACACCGCAGGTCTGATCGCCGCAGCGCACGACCGGGCCGTCGCGGAGGCGGTCGACGTTTTTGAGGCTGAGGTCGTCCGGGCCCGGCGTGGCAGTGGGGCGGTAACACTGATCGACACCGAAGGCGTCGTCGCCGCAGCGTTCGGGCATCGAAGCTCGCGTGCCGGCGACCCGCAACTGCACACCCACGTCGTAGTGGCGAACATGACCGTCGACGCCGACGGCCGGTGGACGGCGCTGGCCGGGGACCGGGTATACCGGTGGGCAAAGACGCTCGGCTACCTCTACCAGGCTTCCCTTCGCGCCGCGCTGACCGAATCGCTCGGAGTGTCTTGGGGGCCGGTGCGAAAAGGTGCCGCCGAGATCGCCGGAGTTAAACTCACCCTGATCGGCGAGTTCTCCAAGCGCCGTTCACAGATCGTCGCGGCAATGAACGCAGCGGGGGTGTCGTCTTCGGCTGGCGCTGAGGTTGCCGCGTTGGCGACGCGCCCGGCGAAAGACGGTCTGAGCAGTCTCAGCGAGCTACGCGGGCGATGGCAGGCCCGCTCGGCAGAGTTCGGCATCGACATCGAGACGCTTCTCGGGCGACCCCGCCCCGCAGCGGACAGGACAGTCGAAGTCAGCGCTGCGATGCTGCGAGCTGACGGCCTGACAGCGCACACGTCGACATTCGACCGCCGCGACGTTCTGCAGGCTTTGGCGGCGGGGCACGCCGAGGGGATTCACCCCGCACAAGTCCGCCTCGCCGCTGATCGCCTCACCGCACGGTCTGACGTCGTCCATTTGACGACACGACGTGGCGTCGGCGCGGTGTACAGCACCGCAGAACTGCTAGACGTTGAAGGTCGTCTCGTCGCCTGGGCTGCCCGGCGGGTAGGCGACGGTGTCGGAATGCTGCGAGCCGCATCCGTCGCTGAGGTGATCGCATGCCGGCCGATGCTGAGCGACGAGCAGAAAGCGATGGTCGCGAAGCTGCTGTCGTCGGGGGCGGGCGTCGAGATCGTTGTCGGTCGGGCCGGTTCGGGGAAAACGTTCGCTCTCGACGCGGCACGCGCCGCTTGGCAGTCCGGCGGCTACCACGTGATCGGGGCGGCGCTCGCAGCACGCGCAGCGGCCGAGCTGCAAGCCGGGTCGGGCATAGCCTCCACGACAGTCGACCGGCTTCTCGGCGAACTGGACCGTCCTGGCCCGCTCTGCGCGCTACGGCCCGGCACTGTAATCGTCGTCGACGAGGCGGCCATGGTCGGCACCCGCAAACTCGCCCGTCTCGCCGCGCACGCCGAACGGGGCCGTGCGAAACTGGTGTTGATCGGCGATCACCGCCAGCTGCCGGAGATAGAGGCCGGAGGGGCGTTCTCCGCTCTCGGCCAGGTTGTGCCGGTGAGCGAGCTGGCAGGCAACCGCCGCCAAGTGCACCTCTGGGAGCGGGAAGCGTTAAGCGCTCTGCGCGCCGGCTCTACACTCGAAGCTGTCACCGCCTACCGCAGCGCCGGGCGGGTGACTGTCGCCCCCGACGCGGACACCGTACGCGAGCGGATGGTCGACGACTGGTGGCTCGCACACCGCCAGGACGGCCAGGCCGCGATGTACGCGCTACGCCGAGCGGACGTCGAGGACCTCAACCTGCGAGCACGTGCCCGCCTTGACGCAGCCGGCCGCCTCGGTCCTCAACGCCTCGACGTAGCCGGGCGGCAGTTCGCTCTCGGAGACGAGGTTATCTGCGGGCGCAACGACCGACGTCTGGGAGTACGAAACGGGACCCGGTCGACCGTCGCAGACCTCGACGTCGGCGCAGGGACGGTCACGCTCTCTGACGGCGCCGTCCTGCCCTCCGACTACCTCGAGGGCGGCTACCTGGCCCACTCGTACGCTACGACAGTCCACAAAGCTCAAGGCGCGACGGTCAACCACGCCTTCCTGCTCGGCTCCGACGCCGTCTATCGCGAGGCCGGATACGTCGGCCTGTCACGAGGCCGCGAATCAAACCGTCTCTACGTCGTCGCCGGCGACACCAGCCGCGCAACTAACGGCCCGAACATACCGGCGAACAACCGACCTGGCATGAGCAATACTGACGTTGACCGAGCCCGCACTGGCGGGCCCTATCAGGCGCAACCCAACCTGGTGCGACCCAGCTCAGCCCGACTCAACCTTGCGCCGCCGGATCCTCTCGCCGAGACGATACGCCTCCTCGGCCAGTCCAAAGCTCAACGCCTGGCGAGCGATCAGCTCGACGTCACCCACGCACGACGAGCGTCCCTGACAGAAGAGCGCGTAGTGACGCTCGCCGACCCGCCGGCATGGCTGACAGATACCATAGGGCCCCCGCCGGTAACCGAAACCGGACGCGAACGCTGGGCGCTCCTCGCCGAGCGACTCGCCGCGTACCGCGAAACCGTCCCCGGACACGACCTTGACCGATCCGAAGGCGCCAGCCGTCTCGATGACAGCAGCGTGCTCGGACCTCGCCCGACCGACCCGGAGCGGGGTCGCGCCTACGACCTGGCCCGCATGGCGCTATTCGAGGGTCGCCACCTCGAAGCGCATCAGCCTCCCGGTCCCGACGTGCAAAACATGGACGGGCACGACCTGGGCTCATGGCGGTCGGTCGACACCGACAGGGGACTCGGACTATGAGTGCCCGGTCGCATCTCGAGCGGCTCGCCGCTCGAGCGATCTACCCCGCCGCCAACAACCAAGGGGCCCGCACGTCGCACGAGTCGCCTGCAACTCCGGGCGGTATCTACCTTGGGCGGGGAACCGCCGGGCCTGTCATCGCCGGAGCCGAGCACCATGTGCTGGTAATCGGCCCTCCCCGATCTGGTAAGACGACCCGCATAGTCGTGCCGACCATCGCCCGCCATCAAGGTCCCGCCGTGATCACCTCCACCAAAGCCGACGTTGTAGCCACCACCAGCCGATATCGCGCTCGCCTCGGGGTCTGCTGGTATTGGGACCCGTCCGCCAGCACCGCCATCCCCGACGGCCTCGAGCCGGTCACGTGGTCCCCGGTCAGCGGATGCGGCACCTGGGATGAGGCGGTCGTACGAGCCCACGCCCTCGCCGGAGCGGCACGCCCCGACCATCACAACACCGAAAGCCACTGGATCGAACGAGCCCAAAGCCTTCTCGCTCCGCTCCTGCACGCCGCGGCGAAATCCGGCGCGGAGATGGCGGTCGTCTTGTCGTGGCTGCATCGCCGCGAACTTGACCATCCCCTGTCGATCCTCGAAGCCTGCAACGCCCGTCGGGCCTCGGACATCCTCTACGGCATAGCCCACACCGACCCACGCGAGCTGTCAGGGATCTTCTCCACCGCGGACGGCATCCTCGGCGCATACCGCAGCGATGCCGCCCTTCAAGCCACCCACCGTCCGGCGTTCGACCCCGAAGCTTTCGCCCGGTCCGCCGACACCCTCTACCTGGTAGCGCCCGCTGCCACCCAAAAACTTCACGCCCCGATCGTCGTCTGCCTCCTCGATCAGATCCGCTCCGCCACCTACCGGCGCCACCCGACCCCGCCGATGCTTTTCGCTCTCGACGAGGTAGCCAACATCGCCCCCCTGCCCGACCTTGCCGCCACAGTCGCCGAAGGAGGAAGCCAAGGCCTCGTCGTGCTCGCCTGCCTGCAAGACCTCTCCCAAGCCCGAGCGCGCTGGGACAGGGCCGCCGACGGTTTCCTCACCCTGTTCAGCCACAAACTGATCCTTCCCGGCATCGCTGACACGGCGACGCTCAAAGCGATCTCCACCCTCGCCGGCGAAACCGACGTCCCTGTCGTATCCACGAACACCACCAACACCGTGCTGCGAAGGTCCTCGACGACGTGGAGCACCCGTCGTCAACCTCGCCTACTAGCGGACCAGATAGCAAACACCCCCGCCGGCACGGCGATCCTCATCAACGGCACACGACTCTCGCGCGTTGCACTGTGATCAGCCCTTCTATGACGGTTTTGCTACCGGGATGATCGGGCGGGGCGCCAGGGGTGACGGAGGAGGCGACTCTCGCAGGGAGCGTGCCTTTGCCGTGTCTTGAGGTTCATTCGTGGTGGCGGTCAGGGGGTGGCATTCTTGGGTGGTGGGGGAAGGACCAGTCGATGAGCGATACGGCGGGTTCGTCGCCGGCAACATGAACCGGGTATGTCGAGAGGGAGACACGGTAGTGCGGGGTGGCGGTCCCTGGACGCCAACCGTGCACCGCTACCTCGACCATCTGGGTGCAGGTGGGGTCGACTGGGTACCGCGGCCTATCGATATCATGCTCGACGCCGGTGGCGTTCCGGTTCGGGAGCGGCTGTCTTACCTTGCGGGCGACGTTCCGGCCTATCCCCTCCCGGCGTGGGTGTGGTCCGACGAGGTTCGCTGCGACGGGGCGCAACGTTTGCGCCGCCTCCACGACGCAAGTGTCGGTTTCGCCAGCGGCGGGGAAATCTGGCAGTCGCCTACGAAGGTCCCGGCCGAGGTGGTCTGTCACAACGATTTCGCACCGCATAACCTCGTGTTTCGCGATGGGCGAATCGTCGGGGCGATCGACTTCGATTTCTGCTCGCCCGGCCCCAGGCTTTGGGATATCGCCTACTTCGCAACTCGGATCGTGCCGCTGGGCGCTGTCGTGCCGCGTGGCGCCCCGGGGATGGACGACGCGCGCCGCCGGGTAGCTTTGATGCTGGAAGCCTACGGCGGCAGTCCGTTTATCGGCTTCGACGACGTGATTCGCTGGCTATCGTCAGACTTCACGATCTCGGCGAGTTCTCTCGCCGTAAGGCTGAGGAGCTATGCAAGCCGCACCTCCTCGACGACGCCTTGGAATACGACCGCGACGGCCGCTACCTTGCTGCGCTGCTGCGGTGATACCCAGCGGCGTTGCGGGTCCGTTCGCCTTGGCGAGCGAGTCAGGGAAGTTCCGAAAGGTCTCGCAGAAACTCCGATACCCCACTATGTTGAATAAGTGTTGAAAATCAGGGATACTGGGAATGGCCGTGGACCTACCTGACTATGAGAGCGAAAAATTTAACCGCAGCCCGCTCGTTCTTGTAGCTGCACAAGTCAACTACGAGGAGGTGGCGCGCGAGATAGAGCACCGGCAGGCCCGGAATTTTCAAGGCGCGATGGGAGCCGAGTGGAAGCACCTACAGTCAGCGCCTTTGATTCGAGCGACGATGACCCCTCAGGGAGCCGTTAGCGAACCCAACCGGCAGGCATACCGGCTGAGCACAGTCGACGACACATGGTCAGTGCTGATCAACCCGGAAAGCGTGACTCTCGAAAGCCGGGCGTATGGGGGATGGGCGGAGCTTCGACAGCGTTTCGAAAGGATGGTCGCAGCGGTCGCCGACGTATTCGATCCGGCGACGGAGGCTCGGCTTGGGCTGCGCTACGTGAACCAAGTCCGCCTACCTGACGGGCGAACTGGATGGGACGGTCTTCTAGCGGACTTTCTGCTCGGGTTGTTGAGCGATGACCGTTTCTCGGGATGCGTACTCGCATCCGATCAACGAGTTTTCATAAGGCTGGACGATGATACGAGGTGTCTCCTCCGACACGGGTTACTCCCAGGGGAGGCCGCGGCGAGTAAAAGCAGTTCGTACCTTTTAGATCTCGACGTCTTTCGAGAAAACCGTGATTATGATACTGGCGACGCGATGGCCGGGATCGATCGTCTTCACCAAAGACTAGGGCAAGTGTTTCGTGCCAGCATCAAGGCGGACCTCTACATGTGGCTGAAGGGCGACGACGCCGATGTCCACGACTAGTACCGACATCGATTTTTGCGGTGACTTTCAGCCGCTATCTGGTGTGGACGCCACACACGCTGCGTTTCCCGATTGGGAACTCCTGCAACGAAGCACGGCCGTTGTGGACTACATCGACGGACTGTTCTACGACTTGGAATCATGTACCCGGCCGGGAACCCTCCTCGAACGGGAGATAGCCCCTCTTGATGCGGAGCTATCGCCAAATGATGACACCTCTACGCACGCCGGGATACCGGCGCGTCGACCGGGAGGCGCTGACCATCTCGTTGACGCTGTATTCAGACTACTGACGTGGCTCGGTGTAAGCGTCCGCGATGGCGCCCGAGCAGCAGGCATAGACAGAGGAACTTTCTACGCGTGGCAAAGACGACCCGGGACGCATCCACACAACGGATCTACCGGATCCGTCCTGCGCTTGCACAACATTGTGGCGTCAGCTGTTGACGCTGTCGGCGAAGAGCCCGCTCGGACCTGGTTTCATTCGGGCAGCCCGTCGCCACTCCAAGAACTGATCGGATCGAACGGTGATCCCGAAACCGTGGCAGCGGTTGGCCGTCTTGTTCGACATCATCTGGCCCGGATCACCCCGCCCTCACCCAATCCGAGACTCGCCGCCAGTATCGATGACCTCACTGAGGGCCGCAACACAGCGTCGCCCTGGGAGTAGACATCTCCGAGAACTCGCCAGTCGGAATCGGCCAGTCCCGTGACTGGTCCAGCAGTGACACCGCAGCCCTTGACGCCTATCGACAGGGCGACGTCGTCAAGGATGTTCCCCTCTTTTTTGTAGGAACTCGCGAACGGCTGATCTGGGACCGTCAGTTCGAAGTCCTCCACGAGAACCACGGACCGGCGATTGTCCGTGAAGAGCCTCCGATTCTTCGCTATGGCATGGTAGTTAGCCAGGCTTGCGATCTCGTCAAGCGGAGGTTTCCTTGGGCAATGCTCGTGCCCGTCTACGACGCGTCGTCGGTTTTAGGACAGAGCCAGAGAGCCTCGGCCGCTAGCGGAACGACATATCACTTTGTCCACCTCACGGCAGAGTGGTGTGAGGGTGGGTTCTGGGTGGCCGACCTGCGTTTGGAAGTGCCGGTCGACAAGTCGCATCTCATTGGTCAAAGTCCAATGCCGGCGTTCAAAACGCCAGAGGAGTACAGCCTTCTAGCGGACAAGCTGGGGGCCCAAAGGTCACGGCCCGCCGTGCCCGACTCGTGCCTGGAGCAGGTGGTGACACCGATGTTCGAACTGGTCCGCGAAGCGGACGGTCTCCTCGAAGGTGTCCGAGAACTTCGCGTGCTTTGCAACG
>JAKAZH010000239.1 GCA_021815935.1 Actinomycetes bacterium | reverse complement strand
GAAGCGCGCCGCTTCAGCGTCGTGGCCAAGCAGCTGCCCGATCCTCGCGGCGAGCCTCGCTGAATGGTGCAAGAAAGCCGTGCCGACAGCACCATGGTCGGCGCTGCGGAATGTATCGTCAGGGGCTCCCGGCTCGAGCCACTCGCCCCAGTGGTAACCCGCGTCCCACAGGTACTGCTCGTGTGGGGCAGCTCGTGAGCTGATCGCCTCCCGCTGGGGGTGGCGCTTGGTGCGAGCACACCCGGCGGCGTAGTCCAACCACGCCACCATCGACGGCCACATCTCGGCCAGCGCGCCGAGGTCGGCATAGCTTCGCCACAGCTCCCAGGGCACCATCACGATCGCGTCACCCCAGCCCGCTGAGCCCTGGACATCCCGCCAATGCCCGGACCCACCGGCTAGCCACCGAATGGGGTCCGGTGCGTAATTGTTGACGCACCCGTCCGCGAGTTGCTCTGCCGCGACGTCGCGGAGCCACTTGAGCGAGAACCCGGCGACGTCGTAGAGGAATGCCGCGGTCGGCACGAACACCTGCCAGTCACCTGTCCACCCGGCGCGCTCACGCTGGGGGCAGTCGGTCGGTATGTCGCAAGCGTTGTCTCTAAACGTCCACTCCGCAATCTCGTGGAACCGGTTCAGCCGTTCATCGCTGCAACGGAACCAGCCCGTCCGGCGCAGGTCGGTGTGGACCACCACGCCGACGGCGTCATCGGGCGTCAGCCGGCCGGGATGGCCCTCAACCCGAACGTACTGGAAGCCGTGCGTCGTGTGCCGGGGCTCGAAGACCTCACCCGGTGTACCAGCGGCGATGACACGATCGGTCATGCCGACCTCCGACATCCCGCCGAGCACAGGGTTCTCGGCGGAGAGGTTCGTCTGGGTGACGTCTCCGTCTGCGTCGAGTGCCTCGCCGTGTACCAGCCGGAGGTCAGTCCCAGCCGGACCGAGAGCCGTGAGCCGCACCCAGCCGTTGATGTTCTGGCCGAGGTCGAAGACATGGCGGTCTCGGAGAGGGCGGGTGACGCAGACGGGTCGTATCTCCTCGATCCGCCGGGTGGGCGGCGCTGGCGAGTAGGCAAGCGGGCCGAGATCGACGTCCGCTACTGATACACCGCTCCACTCCGCCGGGACGCGCCGGTGATCGTCGAACTGGCCGGCCATGAGATCGGCCGACACGATCGGGCCGCGCGCCGACAACCACTCAGGCCCCGTGGACACCGTAAGATCACCAGAGTGCAGCTGCCCGAGGAAGCCGAGCGTGGTGCCATAGCCGTCGGGCAATTGGATGAAGCCATGGCGCCCCCGATACCACCCGTCTGAGAGCACAACCTCCCAAACGTTCTCCCCCGACGTCAGCAGCTCTGAAACGTCGTACGTCTGAACATGCAAGGTCCGCGGGTAGCTGGTAAAGCCCGGCGCCAACTCGATGTCGCCCACGCGATGGCCGTTGATGAAAGCCTCGTAGATTCCGTGGGCGGTGGCGTAGAGCCGGGCGTCGGCGCCAGCCTCGGGGAGCTGGAACACATGGCGCAGCACGTGTGCGCCTCTTTCAGTCTCGCGAGGCTCGATCCACCTGGCGACCCACTCGAGCGGGTCCAACAGGGCGGTCTCGAACCAGGCAGTGGCGGACCAGGCGCTCTCTCCGAGGTCGGTCCATACCTTGACGCGCCACCCCACGCGCCGGCGCGACGTCAAGGGCGGCTCTGGCCACGGGACAAGGATGCTGTCGCAGGAAGCGACTGCGCCAGTATCCCGTCCGTCAATCTCGATTGTATAGGCGCGCTGAAGTGCGGCGCCGTCTGGGAACTGCCACGAAAGTCGCGGCCTTCGCACGCCAAGTCCGAGCACGTCGCCGTGGAAGTGCTCCACTCGGAGCCCGGTCGGTGCGCCCTTGAAGGAGTGGTCATCTACGGTCCTCTCCACGGGCACCTACGCCCGAGAGCCCGCGGCCTGGATTCGCGGCCCCGTCTCGTCCAGGAGGATCTTGTAGACGCGCTCGCGCAGCTCGGACAGCGCGCCGCCCCCCTCGGTGTCGCCCTCTCGGGGTGCGAGCCTGAAACCGCCGCCGTACATGACCTTGCGCTCCGCGATGCGCGGCGGGGTCGACTCGTGGAGCGTGCAGGACAGATGGATCGTCAGGTCCCCCGGCTCGGTCGGCACGCCGACGACCGGGAGGTACGGATCGGTCTTCGCCACCTCTACGGGGATTACGACACGGTGAGAGCCGGCGACCACGCGCAACATCCCGTTGTGCTCATTGGTCGCGGAGACAGCGATTCCGACCGTCATGCCGGAGCAGCCATAGGCGTGACGTCCGAGATGGCAATCACGGTGGAACGACACATCCGAGGGACCTGCGACGACACCGACCGGCTTGATCAGCGCCTCCAGACAGCGGCCCTCCACCGGCCCCTGGATCAGGTCGTCTTCGCCGGCGACCGCTTGGCGTAGCTGGTCCCAGCGGTCGCTCCGCAAGATCGCCTCTGTCGTCGGCGAGTGCTCCAAGAATTCCTGGAGGCGGACGCAGCGAGACGTCCCGTCCGCGACCGTCGCCCACCAGGACTTGCCGTCCCCGTCGGCATAGTGAGGAACCGCCCGATCGATATCGTCGGAGACGATCGCCATGTCGTGCGGATCGACCCACCCTCGCAGGTGGAGGAAGCCGGCCTCTCGGATGAAGTGGGCGATGTCGCCGGGGTCGTCGCCGGGTGTGAAGACCTGCTCGAGGTCCAAGGGTGCCGCTCGGCGATCGAGGAACTGGATCTCGTCGTCGACCACGGGCCAACCCTCGAGCATCGTCAGCCACAGCGAGTCCCAGAGGGAGATGTCGCGCTCCGTCCCGTTCCGGCACCTCATCTCCCGCCCCACGACCAGGCCGTTGAAGCTCCGCTGCTGCTGGACCCAATCAGCGAACTGCTCCCCCGTAAGGCTCACCACGAACGCGCCGTCCACCACCTGCTCTGCGATCACGACGGTCCCTCCGCCGGCGCAGAAGGACCAAGCCCGGCCGTCGACCTCGACCGCGAGCGGCCGCGCTCCGAGCCTGGCGATGCCTTGGGCCACCAGTGCGCCGTGGCGCCGTACGAGCTCCGGCAGATGCTCGGCGAAGAACCGCTCGGGGGTGATCGGCCGGACGTCGACGTCCGAACGCGTGCGTCGATCAAGGGAGACGGGCATGGTCACAGCATTTCACCCCGACGCACCTCATGCAAGGGATACCTTGCGTGAG
>JAKAZH010000238.1 GCA_021815935.1 Actinomycetes bacterium | reverse complement strand
GAACGCCGAAACGGCCGGGATCCCCGCCGCGACCATGCGAGAGTCGCACACGACGGTCGAGCGGGCGTCGAGCGCGGCGATGATCCCCGGGACCGCGCCGGCGCCGACCAGGGCGCTGGCCGAAAAAGACTCGTCGGCGGTCGCGTGAACCATTCGCGCCACGACCGACCGTGCAGGCTCGGGCCACGCCGAAAAGTCCACCCGCGCATGCATGATCCGGTACGACTCGACCTCGATCGGGTGGGGTTGGGTCGCCTGCTCGGTCATGCGGACGGGGCGAGCGCCGGAAGGCGCAGGTAAAGAGCGACCGTGCTCGAAGCGTGGATGGCGTCGGTCGGGCAGACCTCGACGCAGGCGAGGCAGTCGTCGCAGAGCCGTGCGTCGACGGCCAGCCGGCCAGGCGCGGCGACGATCGCTTTCCTCGGACACGTCGCCAAACACGACCCGCATCCGCTGCAACGCCCGCCGACTCGAACCGTCACGGTGTGTAGCCCCGCGGGGTGACCATACGATCGCCGATCCAACGTGTGCCAGTGGAGCCGATCACCACCAGTGAGTACATGCCGACCCCGTCGGGGTCCAACTTGCCTAGCACCGTCCGCGTCACCGTCTCCGTCGGGCGGCCCGCGTCGGTTACCACTGCTGCGGGCGTCGAAGGCGATCTGTGAGCCGAGAGGATCTTGATGGCCGCAGGCAGCTGAGCCGAGCGCCGGGCCGAGCGGGGGTTGTACAGCGACACTACGAAGTCACCTTCGGCCACCGCTTTGATCCTCCGCTCGATCTGCGCCCACGGGGTGAGAAGATCCGACAGAGATATCGAAGCGTGGTCGTGGCCGAGCGGGGCACCCAGGATCGCAGCGGCGGCTAGGGCGGCGGTGACACCGGGAACGACGCGGATGGCGGGGTTGCCTTGCCCGTCTGCGAGCTCGAAGGCAAGTGACGCAAGCGCGTACACGCCCGGATCCCCCGAACATACGAGCGCGACGCTCCGACCTTCCCCGGCGTAGCCCAACGCGTCGCGGACCCGTTCGCTCTCCGCCCCGATCGGGTAGGACACGACCAGCTGCGAGTTTGAGAGCAGGTCGCTCGCCGCGTCGATGTAGCCTTTGTAGCCCACCACGACCTCGGCGTGGCGGACGGCGGCTGTTGCTTGAAGAGTTCTCATGCGCGGGTCCCCGGGGCCGAGGCCGACGACAGACAGGAGGCCTGGCGGCGTGCGACGGCGTACCAGGGCGACGGTCGAGTCGCCTGTTGCGCTGATTGCCTTACCGGCGATCAGCTGCGCCCCGGGACCACCGGAGAGAAGTGCCGCTGCTTCTGACACTGACGGTGTCCCTACAGCCCGACGTACAGTCTCGCTCGGGTTCGGGACTTCGACGGTTGCGAGGTCGGCGGCGCCGAGCCCTACCAGGTCCACTTCGAGGCGCGCCGCCACGGCGACGATGGCGGGCTCGGCGGTCTTGGCATCCAATGTCGCTACCGCCCCGACGCAGCGCGGGTCGAGGTTCGCCGATTCGAGCGCGGCGTTTACCGCACGGTCGAGTCCGCCGGGCGAAGCGCCCGTGCTCGCTCCTACCCCGAGCACGAGCGAACGCGGCGCGAGGATGACTTCGCCGGCTACCGGCTGCGTTGGCGAATCGGTCACAGTGATCGTGGTGTGCTCGGGATGTCCGGCGTTTCCGGGGTGAACGGGGTCTTCGGTGCCTGCGCTGTAGGGGATACGGGAAAGTCCAAGAAGAGACGCAGGCAGAGGCCACGCTTCGAGGCCGGCATCGACTCTCATTGCCGGAGGCCGGCCGTCGAGCCACGCCCGGCCGACGCCAGCCACATCACCGCGCGCCTCGAAGCCACTGAGCGTGTCTAGCGCCGGCAGGCCGGCGAGGTCGGTACCAGTCGAGATGACCGGCGAAGCCCCCGTGCAGGCAGCGACTTCGCGCGCCAAGGCGTTGGCCTCGCGACGGTGGCCTCCGCAGAGCACGATCGCGTGTCGACCGGACTCGTCGACGGACACGACGGCCGGGTCGGACTCCTTGTCGGTCAGGAGCCCGGCGATCGCCCTCACAGCGATGGCGGCGGCCGCGAACACGACCAGCCCGTCACATCGGCCCCACTCCTCTTTGACGGTTTCGACCAGACGCCCTCGACGATGCTCGTAAGGCAGCTTCGCCGCCAGTGCCGACCCGCGGTCGGTGATCGACAGCGACACTATCCGGGAGTCGGGATAACTCCCGGTCATTTGCTGCTCACGGTGTTTGTGGAGGGGCCCCAGCACACGAACACCGGGTTCTCGGCCTGGAGTCGGAGTACGGCGTCGCGCCCGAACGGCACGGCACGGTTGATAGACACCTGGACCATCGCTCCCAGGCGTTCGGCGGCGGCCAACGCCCTTTCGGGCGTTGCGTAGACCGCGACGATCAGTCCTGCGGGCCGCAGGCGTGCGAGTGCTGCGTCGAGTACGCCGATCCCCCCGCCCCCGACGAATATCCGGTCCGGGTCTTCGAGGGATTCGAACACGCCCGGCGCTTCGCCGTCGTGGACTGACACCCGAGTGTTTGCGGTGTTGGACCGAAGGACCCTCAACTGATCCGGATCGCGTTCGATCGCGTGCACGCCAAGTCCAGCGGACAGCGAGGCGCATTCGACCGACACCGACCCCGATCCCGCTCCGACATCCCACATCACTCCGCTCACCGGCAGATCAAGCTTCGAAATGGCGATCGCCCGGACCTCGGCCTTTGTCACCATGCCGCGGATATGCTCGAACTCCGACTCGGGACGCCCCCAGCGCAGGGTTGCCGGCCCGGGGCTCGTCGGGCGAGCTTGGTCTGCGATTGATACAACCACCGACTCCGGGTCGAAGCATCCGGCGGCGAGCGCTTCGAGGTTACCCGTCCACACCGACTCGGCTTGGCTGCCTAGACCCGATCCGACCCAAATCCGCCGGTCCCGGGCCCCGCGTTCCAACGCCAGACGCCCGAGAAGCTGCGGAGGCGAATCAGGCCCCCACAGCACCACCACTTTGGCGGAGCGTCCGATGGCCCTCGCGGCTTCCGCGCCACCACCGGGCCGGCCGTGCGCGGAGACGACTTCAGCATCATCCCAGTTGGTGCCGGCTCGTGCGAAGGCCAGCGAAACCGACGACGGCGCCGGGTGGATTCGTAGAAGGGAAGGCGAGATGTGCAGCGATGCGAGCCGCGCGAGACCGAAGAAGCCGGGGTCTCCCGAACACAGCACGCAGACACT
>JAKAZH010000017.1 GCA_021815935.1 Actinomycetes bacterium | reverse complement strand
GCTGTCGAGCAAATTCTCGAAAGCGTCCTCGTCGACGATCCGCACCCCGAGCTCGGTCGCCTTGGCGAGCTTCGCCAAGCCGGGGTCCCTGCCGGCCACCACTAGCGCCGTCCGCTTTGTAACCGACCCGGGGCTTCTTGCCCCCCGGGTCTCCAGCGCTGCCTCGGCCTCCTCGCGGGTCCAGCGTGACAGCGTGCCGGTGACGACGATCGAAAGCCCGGCAAGCACCTGGGGGACTTGGACGTCTGCCGGCCCGGCGAAGTTCACGCCGACGTCCCTCAAGCGATCCACGATGACGCGGTTCGCCGGCAGGGAGAAATATCCGGCGACGCTCGCCCCGATCACCTGGCCCACCCCTTCGACGCTCGCCAGCTCTTCGGCGCGCGCCGCAGTGATCGCGTCGAGATGCCCGAAGCGCCGTGCGAGGAGCTGGCTGCCGGTGGCTCCGAGATGGCGGATCGACAGACCAACGAGCAGGTTGGCGAGGGGCCTCGCCTTCGAGGTTTCGACGGCCGTCTGCAGGTTCGCGACCGAGGTGGCGGCCCACCCTTCGAACGACGCCACACGCTCGTAGTCGAGGGCGTAGATGTCCGCGACGTCCCGGAGGAGGTCGGCCTGCACGAACTGCCTGACGGTGGACTCGCCGAGGTGCTCGATGTCCATCGCCCCACGCGAAGCGAAGTGCGTGATGCGCGCCACGAGCTGGGCAGGGCAGCTCTCGTTTACGCAGAACGTGTCGCTTTCCCCGTCGGATCTTACGAGCGACTCCCCACACACGGGGCAGCGGGTTGGGAAGGACCATTCGGGCAGCCCTTCGGGGCGCAGGGCGCTGAGTGGCCCGCGGACTTCGGGGATCACGTCGCCGGCGCGGCGCACGACGACGGTGTCTCCTGGACGCACGTCCTTCGCCCGGACCTGGTCCTGGTTGTGGAGCGTTGCAAGTGACACGCGCGCCCCGCCGACGACGACCGGATCGAGGACGGCGAACGGCGTGGCCTTACCTGTCCGGCCGATAGACACCATGATGTCGAGGAGCCGGGTCGTCTTCTCCTCGGGTGGGAATTTGTACGCTATCGCCCAGCGCGGGGCCCTCGACGTGGAACCCAGCTCTGAGCGCTCCGCCAGGTCGTCGACTTTGACCACGACCCCGTCGATCTCGTAGTCGAGCGTGTGCCGCTTGTCCTGCCAGGAGCGGCAGTACGCGTCGACGTGGTCGAGACCCTCGACCAGCTCGATGTGCGGGTTGACTGACAGGCCCACGCTTCGCATCCACGCGAGGGTGTCGCTGTGGCGCGCGAACGGCGGCCCGCCGTCGACGGCACCGAGCTGGTAGGCCCAGAACGCAAGGTCGCGTCCGGCGGTCACCGCCGGGTCCTTCTGTCGCAGGGAGCCGGCAGCGGCGTTACGCGGGTTGATGAACTGGCGTGCTCCCGCCTCCGCCTGGCGGCGGTTGAGCTCTTCGAATGCGGCTATCGGCATGTACAGCTCGCCTCTGACTTCGACTCGGGCAGGCACCGCTCGGCCCGGGCGATGAGACTGCGAAGTGTCGGCGGGGGGCGGTGCGACGCTGTACAGCTCCGCCGGGATAGCCGACACGGTGGCAACGTTGGCGGTCACGTCCTCGCCGGTCTCGCCGTCGCCGCGAGTCGCCGCCTTCACCAGCCGTCCGTCCTCGTATAGCAAGCTGAGCGCAAGCCCGTCGATCTTCAGCTCGCACGTGTACGCGAGGTCCGCAGCCCCGAGGCGCTCCATGCGCCGCCCCCAGGCGAGCAGCTCGTCGTAGCTGGTCGTCTTGTCGAGGGACATCATCGGCGTTGCGTGACGGACGGGAGCGAACAACGTCGACACGTCGCCTCCGACCCGGCCTGTCGGACTTGAGTCGGACACCAGGTCGGGGTGCTCGCGTTCTATCCGGGCGAGCTCTGCGACGAGCTCGTCGTAGTCTGCGTCGGTCAGCTCCGGGTCGTCGAGGACGAAGTAGCGCTCGTTGTGATGCTCGATGAGCGCACGGAGCTCCCGTGCGTGCTTGTCGAGGTCTGATGCGGCCACCCGTCGACGATACCTGGGCGCGGGATCGCTGCGTTGCACACGAACGGCCTACGACAGTGCCACGCCGCCCCCGACGACGAGATCCCCCCGGTAGAGCACGACGCTCTGGCCGGGCGCGACCCGACGGACCGCGACGTCGAGCTTGACGAGGCCGGCCCGGTCCCATCGGGCCCCTACCGGCGCCCCGTGCGCGCTCATCTGAGCGAGAAGCGCCTCGTCCTCGCCGGGCTCGCCGTGCACCCACGACACCGACGTCACGGAGACGGAGGTCACCTGCAGCGCTTGGGGAGAGGCGACCGTGACCGTCGCCGAGCCAGGATCGACCGAAACGGCGTAGCGGTCCCCGACCGCGGGGCCGAGGCCCCTACGCTGCCCGACTGTCACCAGTTCGAGCGCCGGCACCTCCCCCAGATGGCGGCCCTCCTCGTCCACGACGCGCGCCGGGTGCAGCGGTATCCGCGAGGAAAGGAACGCTTCTCGGCCTCCCGAGCCCGACACGAAGCAGACGTCCTGGCTGTCGGGCTTGGATGCGGTCTCCAGGCCCATCGAGGTGGCCTTTGCCCGGACCTCTGCTTTGGTCATCTCCCCGATAGGGAACATCAGCTTCGCCAGCCTGTCGCCGGGGATCATGTGCAGCACGTATGACTGGTCCTTCGCTGCATCGGCGCTGCGGCGAAGCGCCGGCCGTCCGTCGGCTCCCGTGACGATCCTGGCGTGGTGACCGGTCGCGACAGCGTCGAAGCCGAGCTGATCCGCCCGTCGAAGTAGTCGGTCGAATTTGAGGTGACGGTT
Source organism: Actinomycetes bacterium (assembly GCA_021815935.1). Next base: position 13,534 of record JAKAZH010000017.1, on the reverse strand, counting down.
GCATTCGATGCACGGGTTCGGGGTCAAACCGGCTGCGTGACCCTCGACGTAGGGGTCGACCACGCGCCGGTCGAACTCCTCGGAGAAGTTGAACACGTAATGGCTGATCCCGACCTGCTGCGCTACACGCCGTGCGTCGTCGACGTCGCCAACCGAGCAGCACCCGCGATCCGACTCACCGCCCCACAGTTTCATGGTCGCGCCGATCACTTCGTGACCCGCCTCTGCGACAAGCGCAGCCGCAACAGACGAGTCGACGCCTCCCGACATCGCGACGAGCACCTTCATCGGGCGAGCACCTTGCGCTCGCCCGATGAACCAGCGAGGCGCGTCACGCACGAAACGATTGCCTCGCCGGCAAAGTCGACCTCCTCCTCGGAGGTGTCCGGGCCGAGTGTGAGCCGCAGGCACGAGCCGGCCTCACGCTTCGACACCCCCATGGCCATCAGGACCGGGCTCGGCTCGAAGGCACCGCTAGCGCACGCCGCTCCGGCGGAAGCACAGACACCAGCCTCGTCGAGAAGAAACAGCAGCGCCTCTGCCTCCACGCCGGGAAAACGCATATGGCAATGCCCGGGCACACGAGCGGTGCCGGCAGCGCTCGCAACCGCGTCGGGAACGGCGCCGCTCAGCGTCGCACACAACCGGTCACGAAGCGCCGAAACCCGAACGCCGGTCGCGTCGCCGTCGGCGCGCAGCGCGCCGCGGGCCCTCATAGCTGCAGCCAGCCCTATCGCCGCAGCCACGTTCTGCGTACCGCTGCGGCGGCGGCGTTCCTGGCCTCCCCCGTGGATAACCGGGGACAGCGCGACATTCGGCCGGACCGCCAACACACCGACGCCCTGGGGGCCGCCGAGCTTGTGGCCGCTCACCGACACCATGTCGACGCAGCGCAGGACCGACGGCAGGTCCATCCACGGGGCCGCCTGGACTGCGTCGCTGTGAAACAGCGCCCTGGGAGCACGTCGGCGGACCCTTCTCGCCACCGCTTCGAGGTCCTGGACCACGCCCGTCTCGTGGTTGGCGGCCTGCACCGACACCAGGGCGACGTCGCCGTCCAACAGCCGGCTGAGCTGATCGAGGTCGACCAGCCCGTCCTCCCCGACGCCGAGCAGGCGGACCTCGCGGCCGGACACCCGGGCTGCTTCGAGGACGGCGGGATGTTCTACGGCGCTCGCCACGATGGCTCCCCGGCGTTCGGGGAGAGGCCCGAGGACGGCCAGGTTGTCTGCCTCGGTACCCCCGGAAGCGAAGATGATCCCACCGGACGAGAATCCAAGAAACCCCGCTATCTCGTCCCTGGCGTCGTCGATCGCCTTGCGCGCCCGGCGCGACACCTGATGCGCCCCCGACGGGTTCCCGTAGCTGTTTGACAGCCATCCAACCATGGCCTCAGCCGCAGCGGGGTGCAGCGGGCCACCGGCGGCATGGTCGAGATAGACCTGCACAAAGCCGAGCGTAGCGGCCGCAGAGGTGGTGGCGCGCCATGACTTGCGGGGAGGACTACCGTCGAGGTGTGCTTATCGGACTCCTCCAACCTTTAGCGAAGTGAGCGACCTCAGGCTTGACCCACTGACCGGCAGGTGGGTCGTCATCGCCGGCGAGCGTGCTCAACGCCCGTCAGACTTCCTGCCGAGACGCCTTCCCGTAGAAGACGACCCCATGCGCCCCTGCCCGTTCTGCCCCAGCACCCCTCCTGCCCTTCCGCCCATCATGGAGCTCGGAAGGCCCGACAGACGATGGCAGGTGAGGGTTCTTCCCAACCTGTACCCGGCTTTCAGCGGGAGCGAGCCGATGGTGGTCAGCCATCTCGGCCCTCTTTTCACCGAAGCCCCTGCGAGCGGAGCGCACGAGGTGATAGTGCTTTCGGACCGCCACGACGTGAGCTGGGCCGATCTGAGCCCCGACGAGGCAGCCTTGATAACCGCAGCTATCAAACGGCGGATGCTCGAGCATTCGGCATCGCCCGGGCTGCGCTACAGCCAGGCAGTGGTCAACTCCGGTCGGGAGGCCGGTGCGTCGGTCGAACACCCGCACGGCCAGTTGCTATCTACGCCTTTCATCCCCGGTGAAGCGGCACACGAGCTCGCCGGATTCGCACGCTTCCAGGGCAACTGCCTGCTGTGCGCCGCGATCGACGCCGAGGAGGAAGCCGGTGTGCGGATCGTGCACGCCGACGATGCCGTGATGACGATCGCTCCTTTTTGGAGTGGAACGCCCTACGAGATGTTGCTGGTCCCCCGCCAACACGAGACGCACCTTCACGACGCCACAGACGACGACCTCGCTTCGGTCGCCGCGTCAGTGGCGCGAGCTCTTTCCGCGCTGCGTTCTAGCGTGGGCGACGTCGCCTACAACCTGATGTTCCACTCGGCGCCTTTCAGGACCCGATCGGAGTTCCACTGGCATGTGCATGTGATCCCGAAAATCTCCACCCGCGGGGGATTCGAGATGGGTTCGGGAGTCCTGATCAACGTGACTCCCCCCGAACGCGCCACGTTGGACCTGCGCAGCGCGATCGCAGCTAACGCCTGAGAGGCGCCAACCAGACCACTCCGAGAGGCGGCAAAGTCAGCTCCAGCGACCAGGGGCGACTACCCCAGGCGACCGGCTCGCAGTGTCGTTCGTCGGGGCTGGTCACACCACTTCCGCCCCATCGGGTTTCGTCGGTGTTGAGAATCTCGCTCCAAGCCCCCGGACCGGCCATCCCGACGCGGTAGTTGCGGCGCACCACCGGTGTGAGGTTGGCGACGCACAGCACTTCCCCGGACGCCTCGGAGCCCGACGCGTCGGCGGACCCGGTCGACTTGCGCAGGAACGACAGCACACTCTGGTCGGAGTCGTCGGCCCCGACCCACTCGAAACCGGCAGGCACGTCGTCGGCCTGCCAGAGCGCAGGGTGACGACGGTACACGCCGTTCAACTCCCTGAGCAGGTCCCGGACGCCTCGGTGCTGCTCCCAGTGGTCCAGAATCCACCAGTCGAGCTCTCGGTCGTGGTCCCACTCCCCTTCCGGGGCGAGCTCGGCCCCCATGAAGACAAGCTGCTTGCCCGGGTGAGCCCACATCCAGCCGTATAGGGCCCGCAGGTTCGCGAGCTGCTGCCAGCGGTCGCCGGGCATCTTGTTGAGCAGGGAGCCTTTGCCGTGCACCACCTCGTCGTGGGAAAGGGGAAGCACAAAGTTCTCCGACCACGCGTACAGCAGCCCGAATGTCAGTTCGCCGTGGTGGTAGCGACGGTGGACCGGGTCGTGATGGAAGTAGTCGAGCGTGTCGTGCATCCAACCCATGTTCCACTTGAAGCCGAACCCGAGGCCACCCAGGTAGACAGGCCGTGAAACGCCGGGCCAGGAAGTGGACTCCTCCGCTATGACCGTAGCCCCGGGGTGCTCCCCGAAGAGAACCGTGTTGACCTCTTTGACGAACGCGACAGCCTCCAGGTCCTCGCGACCGCCGAAGCGGTTCGGGACCCATTCGCCGGCTTTGCGCGAGTAGTCGAGGTAGAGCATCGACGCGACAGCGTCGACTCGGAGCGCGTCGACGTGGAACTCCTGCACCCAGTAGAGGGCGTTGGCCACGAGGAAGTTGCGGACTTCGTTCCGGCCGAAGTTGAAGATCAGGGTTCCCCAGTCCGGGTGTTCCCCCTGGCGGGGATCCGCGTGCTCGTAGAGCGCCGTGCCGTCGAAGCGGGCCAACGCGAAGTCGTCCTTCGGGAAGTGGGCGGGAACCCAGTCGACGATTACCCCGACGCCCGCCCGGTGGAGAGCGTCGATCAAAAAACGTAGGTCGTCGGGGCTCCCATAACGGGACGTGGGGGCGTAATACCCCGATACCTGATAGCCCCAGGACCCGGAAAAAGGGTGCTCCGCGACGGGCATGAACTCCACGTGAGTGAACCCGAGGTCGCCCAGGTACGCCGGGAGCACCTCCGCGAGCTCCCGGTAGTTGAGCGGGCGAGCTTTGCCGTCCTCGCCCGTCGTCCAACGCCACGACCCGAGATGCATCTCGTAGACCGACATCGCCTGACGCAGAAGGTCTCCTTCCCGGCGTTGGCGCATCCACTCCCCGTCGCCCCACGGGTACTTCGACTCGGCGGTCACCACGCTCGCGGTGGCGGGGGGAAGCTCCATCGACAACGCCATCGGGTCCGTCTTGGTGCGAAGAGTGCCGTCAGGGGTGAGGATCTCGTATTTGTAGCGATCCCCCGCCTCGACCCCCGGCAGGAAGATCTCCCAGACACCCGACGCTCCGAGAGACCTCATCGGATGGACGCGTCCGTCCCAGAAGTTCCAGTCGCCGACCACCCGAACCGACCTGGCGTTCGGCGCCCACACGGCGAACGCGGTGCCGGCGACGCCCTCATGGACTCGCTGGTGGGCGCCCAGAACCTCCCAGAGGCGGTGGTGGCGGCCCTCGCCGAACAAGTGGAGGTCGACTTCTCCGAGGGTAGGCCACGCCGAGTAAGGATCGTGGAACCGGTAAGTCCGCCTGTCCGCCCCGGCACCGTACACGGCCTCCAGCTCGTATCCCCCCGCCCCGTCGTCGCCGGCGGCCTTGGCCTGGCTCGTCTCGAACAGGCCCGCAGGATGGATCATCCTCATCTCTACCGGCGCCACGCCTGGACAGTGGAGTGTCATCGCAAGCGCCCCGGGCCTGAACGCTCGGACGGTGGACCCGTGGCGGCCGAGGAACTGGTGCGGGTCGCTGTGAGCTCCGCTCAGCAGAAGGTCCGTTCCCCGCGCTATCGCGGTCTGCTTACCTACCACGGGAGCGCACCGCCATCGTCGATTCCTCGCTCATTGGGCAATCCCAACCTTTCCAGGGCATCCATCGGAATATCGACCCACTCCGGGCGATGCGCCAGCTCGTAGTCCAACTCGTATAGCGCCTTGTCGAGCTCGTAGATCGACATGACATCCGACATCGTGTACGCGTCGGGCAGGAGCACATCGATACCCGGCTCACCCTCGTAGCCGGCGAGGAACTCCTCCCTGTTTCGAAGCTCCCAGGCGAGGGCAGCGGAAGTCAGGTGGGGCCACTCCGATCTGTCGCGCTCGCCGAGGGAGTACCGCGACGCGTAGTGGAGTGACCGCAGCATACCGGCGACGTCCTTGAGCGGGGAGGCAGGCGCGAGCCTCTCGAAGAGAGGCCGGTCGGGTTCGCCCTCGAAGTCGAGCACGAACCACCCGAGGTCGGTTCTCATCACCTGGCCGAGGTGCAGGTCTCCGTGGACTCTGGTAGCCGGTCCGGGGCCTTCCAGGTTCGCTGCACGCTCCAACAGGCCGGAGACGAGGCCCTCAAGGTCGCGCCCCAGAGTCTCCGACGCCACGGCGAGCCGGGCGCGGATCGATTGGAGGAGCGCGGCCCACGTCGAAGCGACGTCCCCACCGGCGGGCGGCGGAAAGGCCCGGTTCAGGTGGAGGTGCATCCTGGCTGTCACCTGACCGAGGCGGGCTGCCTCAGGACCGAAATCTCCGCCGGCGTCCCCGGGACCGTTGCCGGTCGATTCGGTGTGGAAGCTGAAGAAGTCGCGCAGGGAGGCGAGCGCCAGCGCCCATCCCTCGCTGCCCCCGTTGAGAAAGGTCTGGCCGAAGGCGAAGTCGTATTCGTCGTCTCTCCACTCCACCAAAGGCGTGGCGACGTTGGTGAACCCGGCAGCTGCCAGAGCCGAAGTGACCTCCGCGTCGGGGTTCCGGCCGCGACGCAGGCGTCTGAACACTTTGAGTATCAGGCGATCGTCGAATATCAAGGACGTGTTCGACTGCTCGGCGGTCAAGAGACGGCACCGTTCGGCGCGTTCGGACCCTGCGGAGATGCTCTCCAGCAGCGCAAGCGCCATCTGCGGGTCGCCGAGGACATCGTGGACTGCAACGTCTCCTTGGACAGCGATCAGGCTTCTCGCCGAGATGCCGCCCGGATCCGTGTCGTTTGGGGAGCTTTCGGGGCCGTTCAACGCTCGAACGCTAAGGATCAACTGGTACGTGTCGTCACCGACGCCGACCAGCACCTGCCACAGAGGTGGCGAAGTGTCCGGTAGCTGACCGGCCTTGACCACGTGAACTTCGCCGCGCCGGGGGGGCTGCGCCGAGTGGAACCAGCGTTGGCCGGCGAGGTAGTCGCCCAAGTTCGAAACGGCCTCGTAAATCCACTCCTCGCGGGTCTCGCCGGAGACCATCAGCTGACCGGCGTCAAGTCGGACAGCTCGAACCAGTAGAAGCCGTACGGGGCGAGGGTCACGAAGTACGATTCCTCGCCGATCCTCGGGAAAGGCACCCGCCCCATCAGCTCAACCGGTGTACGGCCCGCCCAGCGGCCGAGCGCGAGCTCGGCCGGTTGCGCGAGCTTGGAGAGGTTGCAGACGCAAAGCACCACGTCGAGTGATACCCCCTCCCCGGAAGGCTCCAAACCGCCGGTCGCGAGAGTGCGGACATAGGCGAGCACCGAAGGGTTGTCCGTGCTCAGAACCTCGAACGATCCCGTCCCGAAAACGGGGTGCTGCCGGCGAACCTCGAGCATCCGTTTCATCCAGTGCAGGAAGGAGCTGGGGTTGCGCATCTGGGCTTCGACGTTGACCGTCTGGTAGCCGTACACCGGGTCCATCAGGGGCGGCAGGTACAGCTGCGCGAAGTCGGCCCCGCTGAAGCCGCCGTTGCGGTCGGGCGACCATTGCATCGGCGTTCGCACACCGTCGCGGTCCCCGAGGTAGATGTTGTCCCCCATCGAGATCTCGTCGCCGTAGTAGAGGATCGGCGACCCGGGGAACGAGAAGAGTAGCGCATGGAGCAGTTCCGCAACCCGCCTGTCGTTGTCGACAAGCGGCGCGAGGCGGCGGCCGATGCCGATGTTGCGTTTCATCCGGGGATCCTTCGCGTACTCGGCCCACATGTAGTCGCGCTCCTCGTCGGAGACCATCTCGAGCGTCAGCTCGTCGTGGTTGCGAAGGAAGATCCCCCACTGGCAGCCGGGGGGTATCTCGGGGGTGCGGGCCAGTATCTCCGAGATCGGGTAGCGCTGCTCGCGACGTACAGCCATGAACATGCGGGGCATCACAGGGAAGTGGAAGCACATCTGGCACTCGTCGCCGTCGCCGAAATAGGACACGACGTCCTCGGGCCACTGGTTTGCCTCCGCCAACAGAACCCGGCCGGGGTACAAAGCGTCGACCTCTTTGCGAAGGCGGCGGAGGTACTCGTGGGTTTCCGGAAGGTTCTCGCAGTTCGTCCCGTCCCGCTCGAAGAGGTACGGGACCGCGTCGAGGCGGAAGCCGTCGAGGCCGATGTCGAGCCAGTACCGGCAGACGTCGATCATCGTGTCGGCGACCTCGGGGTTCGCGTAGTTGAGGTCGGGTTGGTGGGCAAAAAACCGGTGCCAGTAGTACTGGCCTCGCTGCGCGTCGAACGTCCAGTTCGACTTCTCCGTGTCGACGAAGATCACCCTCGCGTCGAGGTACTCGTCGTCGTTGTCGCGCCACACATACCAGTCGGACTTGGCGTTGTTCGTGCCCTGCCTCGACTCCTGGAACCACGGGTGCTGGTCGGAGGTGTGGTTCATGACCAGGTCGGCGATGATACGTATCCCGCGGCGGTGTGCCTCCTCCACGAGCTCGACCGCATCCGCGAGATCCCCGTACTCGGGGAGGACCGTCCAGAAATCGCTGATGTCGTAGCCGCCGTCGCGAAGCGGGGACTGGTAGAAAGGGAGCAGCCACAGGCAGTCGACTCCCAGCCATTCGAGGTAGTCGAGCTTGGAGGTCACGCCGGCGAGGTCGCCGGTCCCGTCGCCGTTAGCGTCGTAGAAGCCTCTGACAAGGATCTCGTAGAAGACGGCGTTCTGGTACCAGTTGCTCACCGCTGCATGCCTTCTCGCGCCCCGGTGACGGCGAATACGTGTGCGCTCGACAGCGCCGGGTCGAGTCGCACGTAAGGATCAGGCCCGTCCCAGGTGTAGCTTCGCCCGTCCAGCAGGTCGACGACGTGCATCGGCCACGCGGCTCCCGGCGAGAGCACGCCAGGATCGAGTCGCAACACGGCCTCCTCGGGGTTGTAGGGATCGAGGTTGACCACGCATAGGATCACGTCGGAGAAATCGTCGCTCGCCTTGGAGTAGGCGACGATCGACTCGTTGGTGGTTGCCCACATTCGGATCGACCGCAGGCCGTGAAGCGCGGGATGCTCTCTGCGTATCGAATTGATCTTCGAGATCAACGGATAGAGGTTCCCCGGCCGGGTGAAGTCGCGGAGGCGCACCTGGTACTTCTCGGAGTCGAGGTACTCCTCGTTTGTCTCCGACGCCGGCTCGTTCTCGTAGAACTCGTAACCCGAGTAGATACCGTACGACGGCGACAACGTAGCAGCGAGAATCAGCCGGAGGGCGAAAGCGCTCGGTGGACCGTTGCGAAGCGGCCCGGAGAGGATGTCAGGCGTGTTCGGCCAGAAGTTCGGTCGCATGTAGTCGGCTTTCGGGCCGTGCGCGAGCTCCTCCATGTATGCCCAAAGGCCGTCCTCGCCGTGCTGGGCGGTCCGCCACGTGAAATACGTGTAGCTCTGGCTGAAGCCAACCTCGGCCAGGCGGGCCATGACGTGCGGGCGGGTGAACGCCTCGGCGAGGAACACGACGTCGGGGTGCTTGGAGCGTACTTCTCCGATGACCCACTCCCAGAACGCGGTCGGCTTGGTGTGGGGGTTGTCGACCCGGAAGATCCGGACTCCGAAAGCGATCCAGTGCTCGAAGATGTCCCGGCAGGCGTTCCACAGGGCAACCCGGTCCGCGTCGCGGTCCGGCCAGAAGTTGATCGGGTAGATGTCCTGGTAGACCTTCGGGGGGTTCTCGGCGCACGCGATGCTCCCGTCGGGCCTGTGATGGAACCACTCCGGGTGCTCCCCGACCCAGGGGTGGTCCGGCGAGCACTGCAGGGCGTAGTCGAGCGCGAGCTCCATGCCGTGCGCCGACAGTTCGCGCACGAGTGCCACCAGGTCGGCTTCGTCACCCAGCTCGCGGTGTATCGCCGTGTGCCCGCCCTCCGACGAGCCGATCGCCCAAGGGCTGCCCGGGTCCTCGGGACCGGCCACCAGAGTGTTGTTCGGCCCTTTGCGGAACGTGCGGCCGATAGGGTGGATCGGGGGGAGATAGAGCACGTCGAAGCCGAGGGAGGCGAGCCGCGCCACGTGTGCCGTGACGCCTTTCAATCCCCCCACCGATCTCGGGAACAGCTCGTACCAAGCCCCGAAGCAAGCCCGTGGCCGGTCGACCCATAGCGGCGCAGGCGCCGAAGTGGTGAGGTCAAGCGCGCTCGCGCCGTCCAACTGCGCGCCGTAGGAGCCGAACTGGACGGTCCAGCCCTCCACGACTACCCGGTGTCGCCCGACCCTGTCAGCGACCACCTGCGCTTCCCACTCGTCGTTGCCTAACGCTGTCAAGGGGGATTCGGATACGAGCACGTTCTCGGAAGCTCCCGCACCGGCGGAGGGCCCTTCGAAGTACAGCCGGGCTCGACCGGCTATCGGGTCGTGCCCGTCACGGAACATGACAGCGCTTACCCGGATAGCCTCCCCGACGACCGCCTTCGCTGCGCGCACCCGCGACGGGGTCCGTGGCCGGACGCCCTCGATGACCAGACGGTCGAACTTTGCGGGAGGGTCGGTAAAATCGCTGGTAGCCGGCGCCGTCTTCTCTCGGTCCCCTCTCACATTTCCACGCTACCAGCCGACACGCGTCGAGGGACGGGACCCGCCGGCGGTCCCACGGTCAAGCGGCGCCGGCTCGGCGCGATAGCTTTGAGGGAATGAAAGCGTTTCGCAGCTTCGCAGTGCGGGCGCGGCTCCCCGAGTCGCTGGCGCCCCTTCGAGAGCTCGCCTGCAACCTCCGCTGGTCGTGGGATACCCGGACACAAGACCTGTTCCGCTGGATCGACCCCGAAGTGTGGGATGCCAGCGACCATGATCCGATCCGCCTGCTCAATCTCGTGGGCAGGGAACGGCTGGCCCAACTCGAAACCGATCCCACCTTCACGGCGTTCCTCCAGGAACGCTCCGACGAGCTGAACCGCTACCTGGAGTCTCCCAGGTGGTTCCAACAGCGCAACGGCAACCATTTGAGCTGCATCGCCTACTTCTCGCCCGAGTTCGGGATCGCCGAAGCCCTGCCGCAATACTCGGGGGGCCTCGGGGTGCTCGCAGGCGACCACCTGAAGGCCGCGAGCACGCTCGGGGTGCCGATCGTCGGGATCGGCCTGATGTACAGGTCGGGGTATTTTCGCCAGCGTCTCGACTCGAGCGGCTGGCAGCAGGAGCGATTCCCGATCCTCGACCCTCACGCGATGGCGACGGAGCTTCTAGACGACGTCGACGTGGTCGTCGAGATGGCCGGCGAGGAGGTACACGCGAGGGTCTGGCTTGTGCGGGTTGGCCGTGTAAACCTCTACCTCCTCGACTCCGACACCGAGCCGAACGGCCCCGAGGCGCGCTCCATCACCGATCGCCTCTACGGGGGGGACATAGAGCACCGCCTGCGCCAGGAGATCCTCCTGGGCGTCGGCGGGGTCCGGGCCTTGGGAGCTCTCGGTCTGGCGCCCGAAGTGTGCCACACCAACGAGGGACACGCCGGCTTCCTCGGCCTGGAACGTGTTCGGCTCCTCGTCACCCGCTCGGGGCTCTCCTTCGACGAGGCCGTCGAGGCTGTGAGGTCAGGGACGGTCTTCACGACCCACACCCCTGTACCTGCCGGCATCGACCGCTTCCCGAGGGCTCTCATGGAGCGTCACTTCACCCGCTTGGCCGACGAATGCGGGATCTCCTTCGACAAGCTCATGTCCGTCGGGCACTTCCCCGGCGAAGACGCGTTCGAGCCGTTCAACATGGCCGTCATGGGACTGCGTCTCGCGGCACGCTCCAACGGTGTCGCCGCACTCCACGGCCAGACGAGCCGCGAGATGTTCCGGGGTCTCTGGCCTTCCGTGTCGGCAGAGGACGTCCCGATAGGGTCCGTGACCAACGGCGTGCACGGGAGCACCTGGGTGTCTCCCGCGATGGACGACCTCTACTCGAAGTATGTCTCCCCCGCATGGGACGAAGCCGGTGAAGCCCAGTGGGCGCGCATATCGAACGCACGCGAGGACGAGATCTGGCGCGCCCGGGACGAGGGCCGGGAGGCGCTGATCGACTTCGTCCGTCACCGCCAACGCCAGGCCCTTCGAGCGAACGGGGTGCCCGCCGCCGAGCAGGAGTGGGTGGACGAGCTCCTCGACCCGAGGTACCTCACGATCGGCTTCGCGAGGCGTTTCGCCACCTACAAGCGCGCGACCCTCCTTCTCTCGCAGCCGGACCGCCTAAAGGCGCTGCTTCTCGACGAGCGCCGGCCGATACAGCTGGTTTTCGCCGGCAAAGCGCACCCGGCGGACGATCTCGGTAAGGCGATGATCGCCGAGATCATCCGTTTCGCCGCGGACCCAGCCCTGCGCAAGAGAATCGCGTTCGTCGCGGACTACGACATAGCGGTCGCGCGGATGCTCTACCAAGGCAGCGACGTGTGGCTCAACACCCCTCGACGGCCGATGGAGGCGAGCGGGACCAGCGGCGAGAAGGCCGCCCTCAACGGCGCACTCAACCTGTCGATCCTCGACGGCTGGTGGGACGAGATGTTCGACGGGAGGAACGGCTGGGCGATCGCCTCCGCCGAATCGCTCGAAGATATCGAACGGCGGGACCGCGTCGAGGCCGATCATCTGTTCGCGACGATCGAACGTGAGATCGTCCCAACGTTCTACGACCGCTCGGCGAACCGCCACTCCCACGACTGGGTGGCCAAAGTGAAGTCTTCGATAGCGTCGCTCGCCCCGAAGGTGATGGCTTCCAGGATGGTTCGCGAGTACGTCGAGGACTACTACGAGCCGTCGGCGTCACACATGAACCGACTTGCGTCCGACGACTACAAGGGAGCCAGGGCTCTGGCAGCGTGGAAGCGCCGCGTCAGCGACGCGTGGTCGGAGGTCAAAGTCCTCGACGTCGACGACGGCGGAAGCTCGGCGGGCGTCGATCTGGGCGAACCCCGCAACGTCTCGGTGATGGTGGAGCTCGGCTCGCTTGACTTCACCGACGTCAAAGTGCAGATCCTGCACGGCCCGGTAAGCGCCGGCGGAGAGATGTCGTCGAGCGTCGCAGTCGACTTGGACCGGTGCGCGCCTGGCCGATACGAAGGGAGCTTCATATGCGACCGATCAGGGCTGCACGGCTACACGGTGAGAGTCGTGCCAACCCACCCGGACCTCGCGGACCCCTTCGAGCTCGGCTGCGTCACCTGGGGTTGATTCCGAGCGCCTCCCGCAAGCGCGCGGCGGCGCCATACGGGTCGACCTGGCGCCTGACCAAGGCGTGCGCGACCTGCCGGTAGGCGTTCCCCTGGTGGAGCGCGTCGACGTCGGACATGAGCTCGGCGACTAGTACCGAGCGGGCCTCGCCGAGCAGTCGTCGCCGGCGGCGCTCGCCGAGCTCACCCGAATCGGCGATGTGGCGACGATGGGCGCAGATCGACTCCCACAGCTCGTCGACTCCGGCCCCGTCTGGCGACAGAGCCTTGGTTGCGAGGATCGGGGGACGCCAGCGCTGCCGACCGTCTCGCTGCGGAAGTGTCCCCGCCAGGTCCAACATGCTTTCGAGGTCCCTCTTGACCTGGTCGGCCCCTGGCCGATCAGCCTTGTTGACAACGAAGATGTCAGCAATCTCGAGCAGCCCCGCCTTGGCCGCCTGCACCGAGTCACCCCAACCCGGATTCACCACCACGACTGTGGTGTCAGCTGCACCGGCTATCGCAACTTCGACCTGGCCTACCCCGACGGTCTCGACGAGGATCGTCGGGTACCCGCAGGAGGCGAGGACCCTGATCGCTTCGGGCGCCGCCAGGGCGAGGCCGCCCTGGTGGCCCCGGGTGGCCATGGAGCGTATGAACACCCCGTCGTCGAGTGCGTGTCCCCCCATCCTGATGCGGTCGCCGAGGATCGCCCCACCCGAGAAAGGCGAGCTCGGATCGATGGCAAGCACCCCCACCTTCGCGCCCCCCGCTCTTACCACCCCGATGACCCTGTCGGTCAGCGTCGACTTTCCGGCTCCGGGAGCCCCGGTCAGTCCGACCACGTGACCTGCTTCGCCTTCGGGGAACACGAGGCGGCTGACCTCGCGACCGGCAGGGCCGGATCGCTCCGAGAGCGACAAAAGTCTTCCCAGCGCGGCCCGGTTACCGGACTTCGCCGCGGCGAGCAGGACCGCAGGGTCCGCGCTGCGCGAGTTCGGGTTCGCACCGGTTCCTTTCGGGGAGTCGTCGGTAGCCATCGCGCCACCAGTATGGCCGCTGCACCCGAACGCAGCCCGCGGCGCCCTCAGTATGGCCACTGCACCCGAACGCAGCCCGCGGCGCCCTCAGCGCCCTCAGCGCCCTCAGCGCCCTCAGCGCCGACAAGGCTGCCCTGCCGTAGGCTTCATGCGTGACCGAAAGCTCCGAGCAGTTGAACGTCGACGTCGAACGCCTCGTGGCGCTCACAGGGGAAA
>JAKAZH010000016.1 GCA_021815935.1 Actinomycetes bacterium | reverse complement strand
TCGCGCAGAGAAGTGCCTACATGGCGAGGAAGCTGAAACTTCCGATGCGGGGTGTCATCGAGAACATGAGCTGGTGGCGCTCACCCGGCGGGGAGCCGGAGTACATCTTCGGCCAAGGGGGCGGTGCCCAACTTGCAGAAGAGCTCGGTGTCACCCTCTTGGGGCAGATCCCGCTGGACATAGCGCTACGTGAGGGCGGTGACTCAGGCGCGCCTATTACTGTCACCGCGACCGAATCCGAAGCCGCACGCGCGTTCGCAAGTCTCGCGAAAGCGATCGCGGGTAAAGGCCGCACCCGTGTCTTTCACCCTCAACTGACAGTTCGGTGAAAAAAAGCGGTTCCGCGCTCCGCTTAATGCCGTGAAGCTGCAAATAATGGCAAGGTGACAGTCGACGCCGCAGGTGGAGGGTCGGAAAGCGGGACACCGGTCGGTCGACGGGTCGTGCTAGGCATGCTCGGGCTCGGCGCGCTCGGCGTGGTCGCCGGCAAGGGAATCCAAGGTGGGATCGACACTGCTCTGGCGCCTTTGCAGCGGCTTGACCCGACTGGGTTGGGGTCGCTTATCCCGGGCGACTACTTTCGGATCTACACGGTCACGTCGGGGTACCCATCCGAGTCTGACGCCGACTACCGCCTCACTGTGGACGGAATGGTCGACAAGCCGATGACCCTTCAGATTTCCGACTTGCAGGCGCTGCCGCCGACCAGCATGGTACGAACGTTTCAGTGCGTCACCGGTTGGCAGGTGCCGAACGTCCATTGGACCGGAGTCAAGCTGTCGGACCTGCTCGCCGAGGCAAGCGTGACCAAGGGCGCGACGGCCCTACGCTTCGAGTCCTTCGACGGGTTGTACACCGAGAGCCTTACCCTTGACCAAGCTGCCCGACCCGACATAATCGTCGCCTACTCGATGCTCGGCGGTCCGGTGAGCCGTGAACACGGTGGCCCGGTGCGTCTCTACGTAGCCCCCATGTACGGGTACAAGTCGATCAAGTGGCTGTCACGCATATCGGTCGTGGATCGGGTGGAGCCGGGTTTCTGGGAGAACAACGGCTACGCCGTCGACGGCTGGATCGGCCACAGCAATGGCTACGGTTCGTAAGTCGTCCGAGGCCACCCTTGGAGGCGCCACCGCCAAGGTCGCCGCCGGGGCGAAGATCGAGCGTTTCGACGCTGTGGAGCGGGCTGTGCACTGGACGACAGCTTCCTTGTTCGCCGTGTTGATCCTGACTGGGGCCGCCCTTTACCTGCAACCCGTCGGGGCGATCGTAGGGCGAAGGTACCTCGTGGAGCAGATCCATGTCTACTGCGGGATTGCCCTTCCGTTACCTGTCCTTGCGGCGTTGAGCGGATCGTGGGGGCGGGGTATCAGGGCCGATCTCAAGCGCTTCAACCGATGGACGGGCGCTGATCGGACTTGGCTCCGGGCGTCGGTCCAAAGCCGGCCGGTTCGCCTCGCGAGGCGCGATGCCGTCGCACTCGGCAAGTTCAACGCCGGGCAGAAGCTGAACGCAGCCTGGACCGCAGGCGGCGGGCTTGTCATGCTCGGGACCGGTCTGATCATGCGCTTCTACCAGCCTTGGCCTCTGTCGTGGCGCACAGGAGCGACCTTCGTCCACGACTGGCTGGCCGCGGCGATCGTGGTAATAGCCGTCGGTCACATAGGTATGGCCCTCAGACACCCCGACGCGCTGGCTTCGATGCGCTCCGGCCTGGTTAGCAGACAGTGGGCGGCCGCTAACGCTCCACGCTGGCTGGAGGACGTTACGCACTCGAAAGCTGGAGGGGAGGGGGTTACCCCCGGCGACACCAGCGTCGCGTCGCAGGTGCGAGGCCCGGATCAGGTCGACAGGCCGGGCCCTAGCGACCGGTTGGGCCGTCTAGGCGGATCGGACCCGTTTCAGCCCACGTCGTAGCCCTTGGGGAGTTGGTCGGGGTCCCATCCGAGCACGTCGAGCGCGGATCGGCACGCATAGCGGTCGGTCATCCCGTCGACCCATCCGACTGCGGCGACAACAGGGTCTCGTTCCAGCTGGGCGTCGACCGGCAACTCCCCGGGCCTGTCACAAAAGTGCTCGACAAGCGCCCGGAGCATCGTGACAACGGTACGAGCCTGGCGCTTCGAGCCCTCGGTGAGGTAGATCCGTTCATGGTTGAACGCCCGAAGTTGCGCGAGAGCGTCGCCCATCGGCTCTGAGAGCCCCACCAGGCCGGTCCGCTGCACGACGTCGACGGCGTCTGTGACAAACGAGTGGAGCTGGCTCGAACGAGTCGACCCGCAAAGCTCGACTACGACTCCGGGAAGGTCCCCGTAAGCGACGAGCCCCGCGCTGGCAGCGTCCTCCAGGTCGTGAGCGCAGTAGGCAATCCGGTCCGCAAGGCCGACGACCTGGCCCTCCGGGGTGCACGGCGCCGGACGCGACCACGAATGGTTCCGGATCCCGTCGAGAGTTTCGAAGCAGAGGTTCAACGGTGCCGACGTCACGTCCGCGCCCCATACCGCATGGTCGAATCCTTCGACGAACACGGCGAAGGCGTCCTCGGAAGCGTGGCCGCCCGGACCGTGACCGCAATCGTGGCCGAGGGCGATCGCCTCGGTCAAAGAGACGTTGAGCCGGCAAGCCCGCGCAATCGCGGTCGCCACCTGGGCTACCTCCAGAGCGTGCGTGAGCCGGGTGCGCTGATGGTCGGCGGGGAAGATGAACACCTGGGTTTTGCCTGCGAGGCGTCGAAAAGCCGGGGAGTGCAGGATACGGTCCCTGTCGCGCTCGAATCGGGTTCGTAAGGCGTCGGGCTCCTCGCTGCGAGCTCGCCGCTCCGCTCCGATCGATCGCGTGGCCCCAGCTGCGAGCTCCGAAAGTTCGCGTTCCTCACGGCAATCCCGGTCGAAGGGTCCGCAAGGAGCGACCTTAACGCTACTTGCACCCTGATGCGCCTGGCGCACTGAAAGGGCCATATCCTGGAAACCGCCCATGGTCGACGCCCACCTTCGGGCGCGGTCCGTGGCGTCAGCTACATCCGTGATCGGCTCCGGTGGCGGAGCGCTGTGACGGCCTTTCACGACACTCAAGCTATCCCGCGGGTGAGACGGTCACGCCGGAATCGAAGGTTGCCCGTCGGAGGGATATGCCGGCCTGGCCTGTCGGGGGCCGGCCCTCGAGATCTCCAACGAGCGCGCAAGCACCGAGTCGAGCATCGTCTCGGTGAGCCTGCCCGTGAAGGTGTTCTGCTGGCTCGGATGATACGAGCAGATCAACGTGATGCCACTGTCGGTGGTCGTCTCGACCCCGTGACCGAAACGGGGTCTCGGTCGGGGAGCCCCCGCGAGCCCGGCGGCGGCCTGGTAGGCGAAGGCGCCCAGCGCCACTACTACCTGTATAGGCCCGACGAGCGCCAGCTCGCGACGAAGAAACGAGGAGCAGCGGTCCCGCTCCGACGGCTCGGGCCGGTTGTCGGGTGGGGCGCAGCGCACCGCCGCCGTCACCCAGACGCCTTTCAGTTCGAGGCCGTCGTCGCTCGATCGGCTGGTCGGCTGGTTCGCTAGTCCGCAGCGGAACATCGAAGCGAACAGCCAATCCCCGGAGCGGTCTCCGGTGAACATCCGGCCGGTTCGGTTCGCTCCATGAGCGGCCGGTGCAAGGCCAACCACGGCTATGGAGGCGAGTGGATCCCCGAACCCCGACACGGGCCGGCCCCAGTACGGCTCGTCGCGAAAGGCGGCGCGCCGATCCGCCGCTACCGCCTCGCGCCACGCGACCAGGCGTGGGCAGGCCCGGCATGAGTGGATCTCGTGTTGCAGACCGAGGAGCGCGTCCCTGCGATGTCTGATCTCAGAATCCGGTTCCACTCCCGAGACACTAGGTTGGCGGAGACATGTATTCGCCCGCCCGTAAGACCGCCACTGCGTCGGCGCAACCGCAGTCGCGCAAGGATCGAGACAGAAGGGCCCACCAGCCTTCGAGCGTCCTCATCCTCGTCCGACATGGAGCCACCGCGAGCACGGGAAGGATCCTTCCGGGGCGAGCGAAAGGCCTGCACCTCTCCGACGACGGCCGCGCGCAAGCGGAGAAGGTCGCCGAGCGACTAGCTGCGTGGTCAAAGAGTCGGGGCGCCAACGGGATTTCGGCGGTGTACTCGTCTCCTTTGGAGCGGACCCGTCAGACGGCAGCTCCGATCGCCAGTGCATTGCACCTTCGCGCGTCGGTCGAGCGTGGCCTGATCGAGTGTGACTTCGGCGAGTGGACGGGTGCCGAGCTCAAGGCTTTGATGAAGCTCCCAGAGTGGACGACCGTGCAGCGCTATCCGAGTGGTTTTCGATTTCCGAAAGGTGAATCCTTTGCTGAGATGCAGGCTCGCATGACGGCAACCCTCGCTCGCGTGCGCAACGCCCATCCGGGCCAAGCCGTGGTTCTCGTCTCCCACGCAGATCCGATCAAGGCAGCTGTCGCTGACGCCCTCGGCACCCATCTGGATCTCTTCCAGCGGATCGTGATCTCGCCGTGCTCGGTGACTGCGATCTCCTATGGGCCGTCCGGACCGAATGTGCTGGCCGTCAACGCTATCGCCGATATGACCGAGCTGGTGGCTTCGTGAGCAAAACCTTCGACCTTCCCGAGGCGGACTGGGTTGTGATCGGCGTGGTGGGAGAGCCCGGGAGGCGAACCTTCTACCTGCAGGCCGGGCAGGGTTCTATCGCAGTGACGCTCAAGGTCGAGAAGGCGCAAGTCGGCGCTCTAGCCGGCTTCATCGCGGACATGCTCGCTGACCTGCCGGAGGAGGCAGGGACACGCGCTGGAGCGTCGGTCGGGGGAGATCTCCGTGAACCTGTCGAGGCATCTTGGACAGTCGGGGCAATCCAGCTTCGATACGACAATGTCGCCGACCGGGTGATCATCCACGCCGAGGAGCTCGTCGCCGAAATCGAAGGTGAAGCACCCTCCGACGATGCAGGAACAGCACGGATAGGCCTCTCTCGCTCGCAGGCGCGGTCGTTTGTGGAGGTCGGCTCTACGCTCGTCAGCTCCGGTAGAGCCATCTGCCCGCTATGCGGCCGCCCGATGAACCTCGAAGGACATTCGTGCCCGCGCACGAACGGTCACCACTCGGCGTAAGCGCGGCGAAGCTTCTCTCGACGGGAACCGTCGAGATCGAGGGCCGGATGCCGTGGAGCAGCAACGGGACGTTCCTCGTAACGGTTGCGGACGGGTCGGATCGGGCGGCGGCTATCTACAAGCCCGGCCGATTCGAGCGACCCCTCTGGGACTTTCCAGGCGGGCTTTACCGCCGGGAGGTCGCAGCCTTCGAGCTCGCCGGCATCATCGGATGGGACATCGTTCCTCTCACGGTCGAGGTGGGCGAGTCTGCACCGCTCGGAGCTGGTTCTATGCAGCTTTTCGTCGATGCGGTTTTCGAGGAGCACTACCTCACGCTCGTAGCCGACGACGCTCACCGCCGGAGTCTCCGCCGGATCGCCGCGTTCGATGTCATCGCCAACAACACGGATCGCAAGAGCGGGCATTGTCTGCTCGACCGCTCCGGCGACATATGGGGTATCGACCACGGTCTGTGCTTCCACCCTGAGCCGAAGCTCCGGACTGTGATCTGGGATTTCGCGGGCGAACCGCTAGACGAGCAGGACCTGGAGGCTCTGCGTGCGGTCGATGCCGGCGAGGTCGATCGCCGCATGCGGAACCTGCTCGAAGCCGACGAACGTGAAGCCTTGTGCGACCGGCTGGGGGTGCTGCTGGCCGAGGGACGATACCCTTACCCGCAGACAGATCATCCCTACCCGTGGCCGCTGGTGTGACACGCCTTCGGGTCTTTCGCGGATTCAGCCGCGCTTTTCGAGTGCCTCGATGAGCTGTGGGAGGACTTTTTTCACGTCGCCGACGATGCCTAGATCAGCAATAGAAAAGATCGGTGCTTCTTGGTCTTTGTTGATTGCGATGATGTTCTTGGAGTTTTTCATCCCGACCATGTGCTGAGTCGCACCGGAGATGCCACAGGCGATGTAGACGTTCGGTTTCACGGTCTTGCCGGTCTGGCCCACTTGATGCGAGTAAGGGACCCAGCCGGCGTCGACAATGGCTCGCGAGGCGCCGGCAGCGCCCTTGAGGAGCTTCGCAACGTTCTCGATCAGCTGATAGCTGTCTGCGTCTCCGAGACCCCTTCCGCCCGACACCACGACCGGCGCCTCGTCGAGTTTCGGCCCTTCGCTCTCCTCGACGTGCGAGGAGACGACTTTGGCCGCTCCCGTCGAAGCGAGATCGGGGACGTTCCAGGTGTCGGTGGTAGCGGCGCCGTCAGTTCCCGGCTCAGCAGCGAACGACTTCGCTCGTATCACGAACAAACCTGGCCCTGCATCCGTGAACGCTGCACGGAGGACTTCGGTGCCACCGAAGATGGCGTGCTCGGTTACGAGACCGCTACCGGACTCCTCGACGTCGACGATGTTCGTAAGCACCGGTCGGTCGAGACGGGCTGACAGCCGGCCCGCGATGTCACGCCCGTTGTAGGTCTGGGGAATGAAGATAGCGTCGGGGGAGGGGCCGGAGCGCACCTGGTCTGCGATCGCCGCCGCGACGGCGGGCCCCGGGAGGCCAGCGGCAAGGTCGCCGACACTGTGCAGCATCGGGGCGCCGTGGGCGCCTACTGCCGCTGCAATCTGAGACGGATCACCCCAGGTGACAGCCTCAACCTTCGCCGTCAACTGCCGGGCTTTGCTGAGCAATTCGAGCGACACGGTCGCCACCTTGTCGCCGGTCCTGTCGACGACAACCCAGATCACGTTAAGAGTCATTTATCGGATTCCTTTGCTCAGATGACCTTGATGCGCTCGAGATACGCAAGAATGTGCTGGAAGCCTTCGCCGTCGTCGGTGACTATCTCCCCTGCCGCCCGCGCCTCGGCGGGGACGACCGATACGACCTGCTGGCGGGACCCGGCTGTGCCGACTTCCGAGGTGTCGAGCCCCAAGTCGGCGACGCTGAGCTCCTCGACGGGCTTGCTCTTGGCCGCCATGATCCCCTTAAACGACGGGTACCTTGGCTCCACGACTCCTGCCGTCACCGTAACGAGTGCCGGGAGGGCGACCTCCACTTCGTCGTAGCCCAGTTCGGTCTGGCGCTCGACGATCACCTTGTCCCCGGCGACTGTCACCTTCTTCGAGAAGGTGACAGACGGAAGACCGAGGAGCTCGGCAACCTGAACCGGGACTGTTCCCGTATAGCCATCGCTCGACTCGGTCGCAGCGAGGATCAGGTCCGGCTCCGCCCGCTTGATAGCCGCAGCGAGAATCTTTGCTGTCCCGAGCGCGTCCGTGCCGCTCAGCGCCGGATCGGACACGAGGATCGCGTTGGCTGCGCCCATCGCCAAAGCGGTGCGCAAACCGCTCGTCTCCGAGTTGGGCGCCATAGAAACAAGAGTGACCTCGCCGCCACCGGCCTGCTCGGCGAGCTGGAGGCCCATCTCGACCCCGTAGGAGTCGGATTCGTCGAGGATTAGCTTCCCTTCCCTCACCAGATTGTGCGACGCCTGGTCCAAGCGAAGGTTCCCGGCCGGGTCGGGTATCTGTTTCACGCACACGACAACTTTCATGGAACACATCTTTCTAGAAGTGGCTCGTATACCGCCACTTGGTCTGCCCGCGCCCGGCGCGCCGGGCGGGTGGTATCTTTCGAAGGATAGTGGCTGACGTCGACGTAGTACGCCTCGTGGTTCCTGCTCGTCCAGAGTTCCTGCGCCTTGCGCGGGTGACCGCAGCTGGTCTGGCTGGTCGTCTCGGGTTCGTCTACGACGAAGTCGAAGACGTTCGCTTGGCGGTGGACGAGATGTGCTTTGGAGCGGTAGGAAGTCGGGGTCGGGAAGGCGCCATGGAGATCCTGTTTCGCGCCAGCCCCGACAAGCTTGTGATCGAAGGGAGGGGACGCTTCGAGGGTTCCGGCTCGCCTCCCGGCCTCAACGACCTCTCGCGCCTTGTCCTTGCAGCAGTCGCCGACGAGCACGAGCTGACGACCCGGGACGGCGACGTCGAGTTCCGCATCGTGAAGAGCCATTCGCATCGAGCGGCTGGTGCCTGAGAACCCGTCGACGAGCGAGCTTTTCGCCGCGTACGCGCAAAGTCACGACGTCAACATACGGGACCAGCTCGTTACGGCCCACCTCGGCTTGGCCTCGTATCTGGCACGGAGGTTTGCCAACAGGGGACAGCCTTTGGATGACCTGGTGCAGGTGGCATCCTTGGGCCTGCTCAAGGCTGTCGAGCGATTCGACGTGTCGCGCGGCCTTGCCTTCTCCACGTACGCGACGCCGACAATCGTCGGGGAGCTGAAAAGACATCTCCGAGACCGGGGTTGGGCCGTCAAGGCACCACGTAGGATGCAGGAGCTTTACGCCAACCTGGGCTCCTCGGTCGACAGGCTCAGCCAGTCGCTCGGACGCTCGCCGACTGTCGGTGAGCTTGCCCGGGAAGTGGGTGCCTCCGAAGAGGAGGTTCTCGAAGCCCTCGAAGCTGGCCAGGCATACCGCTTCGCATCCTTGGACACACGTCCCGACGGCGAGGAGAGCAGCGACGCCAACAGCCCGCTCGGCAGCGACGAGGAGGGCTTCGAACGCGCTGAGGACCGAATTCTGATCAACAGATTCCTCGCTCAGCTGCCGTCGGTATCGCGCGAGGTCGTGGTCAAGCGCTTTTTCGGCGGAATGACCCAATCCGAGATCGCCCGCGAGCTCGGAATCTCACAGATGCAAGTCTCGAGGCTTCTCGCGCGAAGCGTTCACCAGATGCGGGCTTTCGCTCTCGCAGCGCGCCCGAACGACGGGAGGAGCACGCAGGGCAGTTCCGGCCCGAGTTCCACGTGACGGCTCCATCAGCTGAAATAGCCGACGTGGTCGCGTCCTCGGCTCCGCCGATCACGTGAAGCTGCTTCTGATCGTCAACGAATCGGCGTCATCGGTTACGGCGCGTGCCCGGGTGGTGATCCACAAATCTTTGGCTGCCGACCACGATGTCGCAGTCGCGGAGACGACGCGACGGGGTCACGCCGCTCGACTCGCCCAGGGAGCTGTGTCCAAAGGGATCGACGTGGTCGTCGTCCTCGGTGGGGACGGGACGGTAAACGAGACGGCCAACGGTCTTGCCGGGACGACGACCGCACTCGGGGTGCTTCCTGGGGGGTCGACGAACGTCTTCGCTCGGACCATCGGGATGACCAACGACCCGATCGAAGCGACCGGAGAGCTTCTGGCGGCCTTGTCGAAGCCGGGCGGTGGAGTCGAGCGGGTAGGGCTCGGCAACGCCGCCGGGAGACGGTTCCTCTTCCACTGCGGTATCGGTTTTGACGCTGCGGTGGTCGAGGCGGTCGAACGTCGCTCCAACTTGAAACGCTACCTGGGGCATACGTTCTTCGCTTACAGCGCGCTTCGAACGTGGACAACCGGCTACGACAGGCATCACCCGCATTTCTCGATCTCGGTCCGAGACACCTCCGGGACGGAGACCCACGTGGACGGGGGGTTCTTCGCTATCGTCCTCAACACGAGCCCCTACACATACCTCGGGGATCGGGCCTTCGACCTGATCCCAGAGACCGGACTTCGAACTCCTCTGGGCGTTGTAACCCTTCGATCCATATCGGCCCCCGTGCTCGCGATGGTGGCCTCGCGCACACTTCGTCGAAGCGACGACCTTTCGCCGCCCGCCAGGTCAGGCGGCATACTTTTCCGCAACCCCGGTACGGGATCCGTATCGAAAAACGTCGTCTCGGTGACCGTCCGAGCCGAAGCGTCAGGAACCTTCCCTTACCAGCTTGACGGTGAGCCGATGGCGGAAGTTCAACGTCTCGACCTTGCCTGGGAGCCTGACGTTCTCGGTCTCGTAGTTCCGGACTCGCAGGGCGCCCGCTATCTCCATGTCAAAAAGGGGACGCCGGAGCCTTGAATTCGCCTGTTGCCCCGCTTAGAGTGTCGAAGCGCTGTGTGCGCCGCTTTCGAAGGCGCATATACGTGATTCTTTTCACAAGCTTTTCAGAAAGGTAGTTTCGCGTGGCCTTGGCCTGGAGCCGCAGCATTGAATGGGACGTCGAGGACTGGCGTGACCGAGCGGCGTGCCGGGACACAGACCCGGATCTATTTTTCCCAGTCGGCAGCACCGGCGCGGCGATCGAGCAGATTGAGTCGGCTAAAGAGGTTTGTTGCAGCTGCGAATCTATGAGGTCCTGCCTTGAGTTCGCGTTGGCGACCAACCAGGAGTCCGGGATCTGGGGCGGAACCTCGGAGGACGAACGGCGGAGGCTTCGCAGGTCTTGGCTCTCCGAGCAGCGGCGAACCTGCTGAAGCGTCACGACTTGTAGAACAGGTCATATGGTCGCAAAGTCGTCGCTCGGATGATCCAAGGGAATCTCGATTTCTACGACCGTGCCGTTCCGGTTGTACATCTCTATGGTGCCTCCGAGCTGGCTGCGTACGAGCCCGCTCACAATTGACAGTCCTAGAGACGACGATCCTTCGAGGGTGAAGCCTTCTGGCAGCCCGATACCGTTGTCGTACACCGATATGCGCAAGGCGGACCCGACCCGCTCCAGGTCGATCTGGACCTCGATGGCGCCAAGGGACGACTGAACGGCCTCACCGCCTCCGAGCGGTCGAGCGTGTTCCGCCGCATTTTGAAGGAGCTCATTGAGCACGACTGCGAGCGGGGTAGCCACGGCCGCTTCAAGGCTGCCCGCCTCGCCTTGGCAGCTGATTCTCACAGGACGGTCAAGACTTCCCATATCTTCGGTCATCCGAGCCAGAGAGGGGACGATGTCGTTGAAGTCCACGGCATCTGTCGTATCACGAGATAGTATCTCATGTACCAAGGCAATCGATCGGACCCGCCTTTCGGATTCCTCCAGTGCGTGGCGTGCTTCGCCTTGAGGCATCCGCCTGTACTGAATCCGCAGGAGGGAGGAGATCGTCTGCAGGTTGTTCTTGACCCGATGATGTACTTCGCGGATTGCGGCGTCCTTGGAAAGCAGGAGCCGGTCGCGCCGTCGTAGATCGCTGACGTCACGAACCAAGACCAGGGCGCCGGTGACTTCCACGTCGTCGAGCAGCGGTATGCAGCGCACGATGACTACGGTGTCGCCTTCGCCGACCTCCTCGACGACGGGAAGTCGGCTCTGGTAGGCCAGCGGCACTGCAGTCTGGTAGATGCCGGCCTCGTCGAGTCGGATCCCGTCGATGCCGGAGTAGATCCCGAGGCGATGCAAGGCGTTCACCGCATTGGGAGAGGCGTAGTCGACGCGCGCCGACTCGTCGAGGACAAGCACACCGTCGCCGACTCGAGGAGTTTCCGATATGAAAGTCTCGTCGACTGGGAACGGGTATTCGCCTCGGGCGATCATCCGTGCGAGACGGTCGAAAACCTCGACGTATACCCGCTCCAGAACACCCGGACGCCGACGCACCGAAAGCGCCGACTCTCGGGTCATTACCGCAACAAGTGAACCCTGGCAGCGCACAGGGATGCACACGAGGCGGGCCCGCTCGCTGCGGGCGGTGACACGGACCTCGTCCTCTACGACAGCGCCCAGGCGCCACGCCCGTGACACGATCGTCTGCTCGTCGCTTCCGATGACATGTCCGACTAGGTCGTCGGGATGCAATGTCTGGCTGGTTGTCGGCCTCACCTGGCCGACAACGACGAAGTCTGCGCTGTCTCGCACCGGGACGAACAGCAGAAGGTCGGCGAAGCACAGATCGGACAGCATTCCCCAGCCGGCGACAAGCCGCTGCAAGTGGGTGACCACGCCAGGCTGCGCGCCGCAGTGATCTTGAATGAGCTCGGCGAGAGTTGCCATCTTGACCGCCGTTCAGTTCCAGGTGTGCTTGCCGAGGTTGACCAAGCCCGCCACGTCGTGGATATCGGTGTCCATCTCCGGGGCGCTGACCACGATGTGGGGTCGCCTCTCCAGCTCCTGGCGAAGGCCTGCTTCGCGGCTCGCGACCATCGAGAAGTTCGAAAAGTTGGCTGCTATTTCCTCGAGCACTCGCCCGAGCTGCCCGGGATCGGTGCCTAACGTCGCCGCAGCGTTCGCAAGGGCGGTCGAGGCGATGCCGGTCGACTCGAGTTTCGCTGCGACCCGTGCGGCCTCGTCGTCGAGAAGGTAGCCGGGAAGAACCTTGTTCAACACCAAAGCCCCGAGGTCGAAGCCTTTGTCGGTCAGCACTTCGATGAAAAACTCTGCCTCCGCCGCAGGCGCCGGCTCGAGGGTGCTCACGACTACGAACGTCGTTCTACGGTCCCGCAGCAGTCTGTCGACAGCTCGGGCTCGCTCTACGAAACCCGGGTACATCGTTTGGAAGAGGATGAAGAACTCGGCTATGTCCTCCAGGAACTGCGAGCCGAGGACCCGGTCGGCTACCTGATAGAAAGGACGCGACGCCACGTTGACGAGCCGGCTTCTGTAAGGAGCGATCAGAAGACGCAGCAGCTTCGACGAGAAGAACTCCGCCATTCGAGACGGCGCGGCGATGAAATCCAACGCGTTCCGGCTGGGAGGCGTGTCGACGACGATCAGGTCGTAGGTTCCGCTCGTGTGGAGCTCGTAGAGTCGCTCCATCGCAATGTAGTCGTGGCTTTGGACGAATCTTCCGGAGATGTTCGCGTAAAGCGGGTTCGCAAGGATCCGCCTCGACGTCGCGGCGTCGGGCGCATGGCGGCGAACGAGGTCATCCCAACTCTGCTTGGTGTCGAGCATGGCGGCCCACATTTCACCGCGGGGCTTCGTGCCGAGGCGGTCAAAGGCTTGCGGGTCCACTTTCCTGGCCTCATTGCCCAAACCCTCGATGCCGAGGGCGTCAGCGAGACGTCTCGCCGGATCGACTGTCAACACCAGCACTTTGCTCTTCTGGTGGAGAGCGGCCATGGCGGCGAGAGCGGCGGCCGTAGTCGTCTTTCCGACACCGCCCGACCCGCAAGCGATGACGATCTCCTTCGAGGCAACCAGGCCGCTCAAAGACGTCGCCGCCGGGCTCGCCACGCGTGGCGACATCAGTAACCCATTTCGGCCGCGAGCGCTTCGGCAACCTGACGGGTGGTGCGAAGGCCGCTCCCCCTCGAAAACAGGTAGGGCATGTAAAGCATTGCTATCTCCGGGCGGACCGCGCTTCGCAGGTCCTCCAAGTGCCCGGTCCGGGATCGTCGCATGGTCACGGTCAGCCGGGCTGCATCTACAATCGGCCCGAGCGATCCTCCGAGCTCCGACTCGATGGCAGCACGCGACACCGGGTCTTCAAGCCGGGCGAACACCGCCTCTTCGCCGCGGCCGAACAACTCGGGCAGGACCCGATTGACGACCACGGCGCTCAAAGCGACGTTCGTCTCGTCGTCGAGGCGTGCCATGAGCTCGACGGTCTCGCTAACCGGCATCTCGGCCGGAGTCGCAACGATCACCACCCCGGTGCGGTCATGGTCCCCGAGGATGTCCAGCATCCATCCCGTCTGCTGGCGTACGAGTCCGACCTTCACGAGCTCGTTGATCGCCTGTGGTGCTGCGAGCTGGCCGATGACATGGCCACTCGACGGCGCATCGACGATAACAAGGTCGTAGTGGC
Organism: Actinomycetes bacterium; assembly: GCA_021815935.1. Next base: position 2,804 of record JAKAZH010000016.1, on the reverse strand, counting down.
CTTCTTTGACTTCCCAACAGAACTTTCCGACCGTGACTATCTCCCTGACCCCAGGCGCTGCCGACGCGACGAAGTCGAACATCCGGGCGAGCGGGCCTATACGTGTGATCAACGGCAATTTCAGCTGAAGTGACAGGTATTGCTTGAGGGAGGCTTCGGTGTCCATCGACATCGCCCAGAGGCGCGGCGCGACCTGCCGTTCGGCGAAACCGAACGGTCCGACCTCGTAGAGGTTCGCGAGATCTCCCCGGGCATCTACGTCACAAACGAGGGTCTTCTTGCCCCGCTCGGCGGCCAACCATGCGAGGGCCGCTGCGATCGTGGTCTTACCGACGCCACCCTTCCCGGTGACGAAAACCAGCTGACGGTCGAGTAGGTCAGCCACGCACCGCGGCACCGAAGCCGACTCGGCGCTCGTCGCTCACCGTGTTCATCTCCACATAGGCGATACGACCGGCGGGGACACCGATCCGCCTGCCCTTCCGGTCCGTGAGCCACAGGACACCTGACTGCGATGAAAGAACTTCCTCAACCTGGGCGCCCAGCTGCTCCGGGTCGACGCTTTCGGGAAGCTCCAACTCGATTTCCTTGGGTGATTGAACCACTCCGATTCGTACGTCCACTGCGGTCTCCCTAGCTTGGCGTCCTTACCCTCACATCGTAGGGGTTCCCGCAGCAGTGGCGGATCCGAGGGTCCACAAGGCGAGGGCCGCGGCGGCGCCGGCGCTCAAAGCGGCCCCCACGAATATGGTGTGCAGCTCGCTTACGACAGCGTTGGTGCTAGCCGCGTCGAAGGCCGGGCAGCTCGTCGGGTGGGAGGGGCACAGCGCGAAAGCAGACGGAATTCGTGCTTCGGCCAGGTAGAAGCGATGGAGTGCCACGGCGGTGAGAGCGGACAGACCTGCGAGCATTCCTACCGTTCGGGACACGACGCCGAGAGCACCGGCGAGAGCGTGAAATCGATCCTCGACCGCTCCCAGGATAGCGACGTTGAGCGGGGAGACGGCCAGGCCGAAACCGAGACCACAAGCCAGCAGCTCCAAGTCGCTCGGGCGGATCGTCCCTCCAAGGGCGGTAGCTGACCACGTCGACATGACGACGAATGCTGCTGAGGAAAGCATCATTCCGACGGCAGCGATGTAGGGGGCACGCCGGCGATTACGGCAAAAGACGCCTCCTACGACGGCGCCGATCGGTACCGCGACGAGGAAGCGCACGAGGACGAAAGATGCCGCTATCTCGGAGTTCGGGTCGACCGTCGAGCGTGCGAAAAGGGGTATGTCGACCAGCGCTGCTATCAATGCGGCTCCCAACCACAGATTCACGAGCAGTGATCCCCAAGCCGGGCGTGCGGCGAAGCTGCCCGGCTGGATGAGGGCGTGCTCGGCGTGACGTTGCCGCCACCAGAACAACGCCGCAAGCAGAACGCCGACGGGTGCCACCACCGGGGTGCTCGACGCCAGAACCTGCTTCGACGGGTTTGCCGTGGAGAAGGCGATGACCACGCAGGACAAGACGCCTGCCAGCAGAAGCGCCCCCGGCAGGTCAGCTCGCCTCAACAGTCCCCGAGGGGTTCCCGCGCCGGACGAGCGTCGAATCTGCCCCCGGGCAACGGCCATCCAGGCCCCTGAAGCTGCGAGGAGCGCAGCCGACGCGATCACGACCGGAGTTGAAAAAGAAGCCCAAGGTCCGCCAGCCAACGGTGCGTACGCGCTTCCGAAGGTGACGCTGTCGGCGAGGCTCGCCGGCGCCTCGAGACCGCCGATCAGACCGACGGCGCCGAGGAGTCCGAGAGCTGACCCGACGAGGTCCCGGCGAGAGCGCCAGCCCTCGCCGGGGCCTCGCGCTACGAGACCCGCGCGTCGTGACGAGGTTCCCCGGTCGGTGAGCCACAACACAGCGCCCAGAATGGCGGTGATCGGCAGGTTCACCCAGAAGATCGTCCGCCAGCTCGACACGGCGACGATCGCAGCGCCGTAGAGGGGACCCGTGAGACTTCCGAGCTCCTGTACGGCGCCGATTATCCCCAGAGGGACGCCGCGCTGGTCAGGCGGCCAGCGTGCCGCAACCATCGCGAGTGCTACTGGGATCATCCCGCCGCCGCCGACCCCTTGAAGCGAGCGGCCGAGCACGACGACCGCAAGGGTGTGAGACGTGGCGGTGATCAACGATCCGATCGCGAACGCAAAGAGGCAAACCCGAAGCGAAGTGGCGGTCCCGGCTTCGTCGGTTATCCGCCCGATGAGCGGGAGTACCGCTGTGTAGCCGAGAAGGAATCCGCTGATGATCGGCGCAGCGCGCTGGAGATGATCGACGCCTATCCCGACGCTGCTCATCACGTTGGGCAGGGCGACTACAACGACGTAGGTGTCCGACGCTGCGAGAAGTACGCCGAGCGCTGCCAGAAGCAGGCGTGTCCTGTCCGCCCGCGAAACCGGAAGCTGCGTGGCCAAACCCGTCGTCAGGACGTCGGAGGCAGCGCGATCGTCACGCGCTCTCCGTAGTTCGAGAGGGTGACGGTGTAGGTGGAGTTCGACGTTGCGCTTGTGAGCGGCCCGACCAGGGTCACCGATCTCAGCTGGAAGTTCGACGGGTCTATCGCAGCCGTCATATTGACGGGAAGCGACGGGTTGGCGTCAGGAAGCACGGGCACGTCGTTGCCTGGGATCTGGTAGGCCACCGTATCTAGAAGCTCGCCTCCGATTCGCTCCTGGCTTCCTAGCTTCGCATTGCCCCCGAGGGTCAAAAGGCGGGTGAGGCCGCTCGACGGGCTGAGCAGCGACGCCGGGTTCTCCAGTCCGAAA